>NZ_CFHTQA010000010.1:0-89912 GCF_984394615.1 Spongiibacter sp.
CGGTGGCTGAAGGCCTGTCTCTGCAAGAGAGGAGGCGCATTATAGAGACCCAACATAGAGAGTCAACAGTGTTTTTACAGTTTTTTGAATTTTTCTTTAAACGCCTGAAAAACATACAAAAACTGATCAAACACCGCGCAATCTGCTCAGACAATCACCAGAAGCTGATACCTCTTCTTACCCAGCCGGACAACATAGTACTTACCAGCCATCGCAAACGCTTTAGAGAACACCTCCGGCGCACTCATATTCTGATCAATTCCCACCGCCTGTGCATTTACCCATACGGCGTTTCGGCCCAACGCATCTTTAACCTGCTTGCCCGCACCCATTCCCACATCTGCAAGCAACTGGGTAACCGGCTTCTCCGCCAACTCTTCTCGCGCCAACTCGGCCGATGGCAGGCCATCCAAACGCAATTGTTCCAAATCATCGACGGACAGCTCACTCAACTCCCCCGAGAACAGCGCATCCGTAATTCGCTTCGCAGCCGCCAAACCGTCGTCACCATGAATCAACGCTGTCATTTCTTCAGCCAGCACCTGCTGCGCCTGCGGCCGCCCCTGCGCCGCCTCATCTTCCGCTTCTATCTCAGCAATACGATCGAGACCAAGGAAGGTGAAGTAACGCAGGAATTTGTAAACATCGGCGTCTGCCGTGCTCAACCAGAACTGATAAAAGGCATAAGGAGAGGTTTTGGCCGCATCCAGCCAAATGGTTCCTGATTCCGTTTTGCCGAACTTCGTGCCATCCGCCTTGGTCACCAATGGCATGGTGAGACCGTGCACTGCCGATCCGTTCATACGGCGGGCCAAATCGATACCCGCCGTAATATTGCCCCACTGGTCAGAACCACCCAGTTGCAGGGTACAGCCGTGACGTTTATTCAACTCCGCGAAATCCAGCGCCTGAAGCAGGGAGTAGCTGAACTCTGTAAATGAAATCCCTGAGCCTTCGCGATCAATCCGCTGCTTCACCGACTCCTTGGCGATCATACTATTCACGGAGAAGTGCTTACCCACGTCGCGCAGAAACTCCAGCGCAGTCATCGGGCCAAACCAATCCAGATTATTGGCCATCTCGGCGGCGTTATCACCCGATTCAAAATCGACGAAACGGGAGATTTGCGACTTGAGACGCTCCACCCAGCCTGCAACCACATCAGGCGTATTCAACTGACGCTCCTGCGCTTTGAAGCTGGGATCACCAATCAATCCTGTCGCGCCGCCCACCAAGGCAATCGGCTTGTGGCCCGCCTCCTGAAAACGCTTGAGGGCCAGCAACGGCACCAAATGACCGATGTGCAAACTGTCTGCGGTGGGATCGAATCCACAATACAGAGTACGCGGCGCCTCGGAGAGGTAGTCTGACAGGCCGTTTTCGCCTGTCATTTGCGCAACGAGTCCGCGCGCCTCCAGTTCGGCCAGTAACCCGGTATTGAGCCTCGTCATTTCAGAACCTTCTATATATACAGTTGTCTTTAGATCGCCGACGGACATTCAGCTCGGCGCGCATGGCAGGGACCGCCAAGGGCTGAGCAAGATACAACAAGCCCCATCAAAAGGAAACGCGACGCGGCTGACAGACCGGGCGCTAAAAGCTAGAATCTACATGAAGTTTCGGCAAATACGACTTTTGCCACTTTGCGCCTTTGTTATAATGCACAAAATTTCGCCAGCGTCACATTAACCGGATTCAAGATGTTCAACCGCAGTCTAAAACGTCATGCCGAGCCGAAGGACAGCGTCCGCTTTCCGCGTCGACATCTCGCTATTGCCGCTTCAACACTGATTGCGCTGGGCGTTTCATTGCTAATGCTTCCCGGGGAAAATGCCGAAGCCAAGCGCACTGCCATCCCGCTCAATCTGGACCTGACACCGCGCGCGCCTATCGAGTCCCCCGCAGAAGAGACCTACGCGTTCACAGAGCCTGAACAGGAATGGCTGGAAATGGAAGTTCGCCCCGGCGATTCACTATCCAGCATTTTCAGCCGGGCCAAGCTGACACCTCAGGACCTGCATGAGCTGATCAGCACCGCGAAAAAAACAAAGGCGCTTAACACCATACGCCCCGGCCAAAAGCTAGGCTTCCAGGTTGACGACAACGGCAAGCTCAGCGCCATGAGCTTGCAGATCGACAAGCTGAACAGCTTGGTTTATGAACGCGGCGTGACGGGCTTTACGACTACCGAAGTCAGCGAGACTCCGGAAGTGCGCCAGCGCGTCGCCAGCGCTACCATCACCAGCTCACTGTACAAAGCGGCGCAAGATGCCGGGGTCAACCAGAGCATCATTATGGAGCTGGCCAACATCTTCGGCGGGGTACTGGACTTCGTCTACGATGTGCGCAAGAACGATTATTTTATCGTGATCTACGAAGAGCTCTACCTTAATGGCGAGCACCTCGGCAGCGGCCAGATACTTGCGGCACAGTACTTTAACCAGGGCGATTCGTTTGAGGCCTATCGCTACATCAATAAAGAGGGCGATGTGGATTACTTCTCCGAACGTGGAGAAAGCATGCGCAAGGCGTTCCTGAGAGCACCACTGGATTTCACCCGCATCAGCTCACGCTTTGACCCCAAACGCCTGCACCCGGTTTTCAAAACTGTCCGCCCACATCGAGGCATTGATTACGCAGCCTCCCGCGGGACACCGGTCTATGCCGCCGGTGACGGCCGCGTACAGGAAGCCGGCTATTCAAAGGCCAACGGCAACTACGTGTTTATCAAGCATGGCGAAGCTTACGTAACCAAGTACCTCCACCTGCACAAACGCGCGGTGTCCAAAGGCGAGCGTGTTCGACAGCGGGAAACGATTGGCTGGGTCGGCTCAACCGGCTACGCAACGGGACCACACTTGCATTACGAGTTTCTGATGAACGGCGTTCACAGGAACCCGGCAACGATTGTCGACAAGCTCCCGCCGCCCACCAAAGTGAGCCAGGCAGCGATGCCAGACTTCTTGAGCCAGATCAGCGGCCTGCAATTACAACTGCGCACCTACGCAGCACAACGTAACTACGGCAGCGAAGGCTAGTGCCCTCCTCTCAGTATATTGGCCTGATGTGTGGCACCAGCCTCGACGCTATTGATGTCGCACTGATAGAAACCACTCCCGAGATTACACTGCTGGCAGCACAGGATTACCCCTTTCCTCCAGCATTGCGCAGCGATCTGTTAGCGCTGTGCCAGCCCGGCAACGACGAAATAGAAAGGATGGGGCGAGCTGACCGCCAACTCGGCCAGACACTTGCCAAAGCGGTTATCCAGTTCCTTAACGAGCAGTCTATCGAGACCTCTGCGATTGCCGCCATTGGCAGCCATGGCCAGACGATTCGCCACCGGCCAGGCAACGCAAAGCAAGCGTTCGACGACGCCTTCACACTTCAGATTGGCGACCCGAATACCCTCGCGGAAATAACCGGCATCAATGTCGTTGCCGATTTCAGGCGGCGCGATATCTCGGCCGGCGGCCAAGGCGCCCCCCTGGTCCCGGCTTTCCACAAGGCGGCGTTTGGCGACGCATCGCGCGACCGGGTGATCGCCAACATTGGCGGCATGGCTAATATCAGCGTACTGCGTAAAAGCGGTGACGTCAGCGGCTTTGACACTGGTCCGGGAAATATTCTGCTGGACAGCTGGATACAACACTGTAAAAACCGGCACTACGATCGCGATGGCGAATGGGCCTCAACAGGACGTGTTAACAACGCCTTGCTGAAAGGCCTTCTCGACACCCCCTATTACCAACTAGCAGGACCGAAAAGCACGGGCAGAGAAGACTACAACCTTGCAATGATCCAAGCGCAATTATCAGCGCTGGAGGAAATACCCCAAGAAGATGTTCAAGCCACACTGCTTGAACTGACAGCAGTAACTCTCGTTGATGCTATCAGTAAAGAGCATTTATCCGAGCCTGAACTGTATCTATGCGGTGGCGGCGCCCACAATACGGCATTGAGACAGCGAATCGCCGAACTTATGCCGGGAAGCCGAGTTGAAGACACCTCAACGCTGGATATACATCCCAATTGGGTTGAGGCCGCTGCCTTCGCATGGCTCGCCCACGCAACGATGAATGGCATTCACGGAAATGTCCCATGCGTAACGGGCGCCAGGGGCGCCCGTCTATTGGGGGCAATCTACCCCGCCTAAGCACTTTGCATAGCTTAGAATTTATAGCCTACGCTCAGGGTGTACACCATGGGATCTACCTCAATATCCGTAGTCAGCTTATCGCCACTAGAGAACTGAATTTTGGCTTCGGTATCGATATCGATCCAACGTACGGATGCATTGACTAACCAGTGTTCATCAACGTGGTAGTCCACCCCCGCCTGAAGGGCAACACCAATCGAGTCATCCAGTTTCATTTTGCCGTTATTCAGCCCAAGGCTGGCAAATGTCGCTTCCGCCTCGGGGGTCAACTCTTCATCGTAAATGAAGGTGTAGTTAATCCCCGCGCCAACATATGGCTGAAGAGCGCCCAATGGCGAGAAGTGATAGACCGCGCTCAGCGTGGGAGGAAGGTGTTTGAAGTCGGCAACATCCAAGCCTTGGATGTAACCTTTGCCCGATGCGGTATGCTCGAAGGGCTTAGCAGCCAACAGCTCCACACCCCAGTTTTCAGTGAGCATATACTCAACCGTTAAGCCGAGCTGAGTATCGCTATTAATACCAACGGACGAACTTTGCCCTGGCGTCAACAAACCGCCCCCCAGCATCAGCACACTGCCATTCAGCTTAATATCATCACTGTCTTCGCGCGGCTCGACCTGTGTCGCACCAGCACGCACCACCCATTGTCCAGGCTTATAACCCAAGCTATCTGCGAATACCGAGGGGGCAGCAACGGCTGCCGCTAGTGACATCGCTACACTGAGTTTTTTCATTTTGACGTCTCCACGCATGAAATTGTGTGGAAACCATTACAGCGGACGGGAAGTGCAGGGAGATTGATTTAAGTCAGGAAATCGCAGCACGCGCCGAACCAATAGAGAAAATACTGATCCAGCGCAATTTTTTGACGTTTACACAGCGAAAGACGAACCGCAGCCACAGGTGGTTGTCGCATTGGGATTGCTGACAACAAAGCGCGAACCTTCCAGCCCCTCGGTATAGTCAAGCTGGGCGCCCTCAATATACTGATAGCTGAGCGGGTCAACCAGCACAACGACACCGTCTTTTTCTACCAGCGTATCGTCTTCATCAGCCAACTCGTCAAAGGTGAAGCCATACTGAAAGCCGGAGCAGCCACCACCGGTGACAAACACGCGAAGCTTCAGCTCGTCATTGGCTTCGTCTTCCATCAGGTGCCGGACTTTGGCCACGGCCCTGTCGGTTAACTGCAGTACCGACGGCGTAAATTCTTCAACTGCTGACATGTTTCACCTCTTACCTTCGCACGATGCGTGCCCGACAATTATCCTCTTATCCTAGTAAAACAGTCAAGAATTGTCAGGCAGCCCTCACCTCAGGGCAGGAGCGAAATACTGCCCAGCCCCGCTGTCTCTGGCAGACCGAACATCAAATTCATGCACTGAATAGCCTGACCGGAAGCGCCTTTCACCAGATTATCAATCACCGACAGCACCACGACTGTGTTGCGGTTCTGCGGGCGGTGCAGTGCAATACGACAGGTGTTACCGCCGCGCACCGTGCGCGTTTGTGGCAGGCTTCCCAGCGGCATGACATCGACAAAAGGCGCGTCGGCGTAGCGTTTTTCAAACAGGAATTGCAATTCATCCAGACCGACATTCGGGTCGAGCTGTTCGGAGAACAGCGTCGCGTGGATGCCGCGGACCTGCGGCAGCAGGTGGGGAGTAAATGTCAGGTTTACCGCCTCATTCGCCGCAATCGACAGCTCCTGCTCAATCTCGGGTAAATGGCGATGACCGGAAACACCGTAGGCTTTAAAGCTGCCATCCATTTCAGCGAAGAGGTTATCGACCTTGGCCTGACGGCCCGCCCCACTCACACCGGACGCAGCACTCGCGATCAGCCGCTGACTGTCCACCAGCTTCTGCTCCAGCAGCGGAAGAAAACCCAGCTCTACCGCTGTCGGATAGCAGCCAGGGCAGGCGATAAGGCGCGCCGATTTGATCGCCTCGGCATTGGTTTCTGGCAGTCCGTAAACGGCTTCGTCCAGCAATTCCGGGCAAAGATGCTCTTCGTTGTACCACTTGGACCACAGCGCCGCGTCGCGAATTCGAAAATCGGCAGACAGGTCTATCACCCGCGTGCCGGCCGCCAGCAACTCGGGCACCAGCTTCATAGCAACATTGTGGGGCGTGGCGAAGAACACCACATCACAACTGGAGAGAGCCGTCACATCAGGCACGGAAAAACGCAGGTCGCACACACCACGCAGGCTGGGAAACAGTTCATCGACCGCGACACCATCCTCGGCACGGGAGGTGATCATCGCCACTTCCGCATCGGGGTGCCCTGCGATCAAGCGAAGCAACTCAGCGCCTGTGTAGCCTGTTCCGCCTACAATTCCTACCTTTACCACGCGACCTCCTATGACTTGTTTGTGGGCAATGAGTCAGCGTCCTCGCTGTCATTGCGCTTCTCTTTCAACAGATGTTCCCAGCTTCGCACCAGGTCTTTCGCCAGCACATGATAGACCGGCTCGGGCATCACCAATTTGGAAACCACTGTCGCCGCCAACGCACTCACCATCAGTACCGGTAGTATATCGTGATTGTTCCCGGTTAACTCCAGCACGATAACAAATGCGGTGATAGGCCGCTGTACCACACCGGCAAAATAACTGGCCATCCCCACCAGAATTAGAGATACCGGCGGCACAGAGGGAAACAGCGAACTCATCGACGCCCCAAACTCGGCGCCTGCCGCCAGGCTTGGCGAAAAAATACCACCGGGAATACCACTGAAATACGTGATCATGGTGGCAATAACGCGACCGAATGCGGTCCACCAACTGCCTTCTGCCTCCATCGCCAGCAGGGCTTTTGCCTCGACATAACCGCTGCCCATGGTCGCGCCATCTGAGAGCAGCCCCATCACCGCCAGCAACAAGCCAATCACCATGGCGACGACCAGAGGCTGCTTCAGCACCAGCGGCCCGACAGCCCGACTGCCCTCCACTAGGAAGAAACTGAACAAGCCACCCAACAAACCGCAGATCAGACTGGCCACGATAATAAACGGATAATCCTGAAGCGGCAGCGCCGTAATATCGGGTACGCCAAAGTAGCTGTAGTGGCCAGCAAACATCAGCACCACGATCCCCGACAGGATAATTGCCATAATCAGCGTGCCTGTGGTCCGCGCCTCCATGGACTGTTGCAGCTCTTCAATGGCAAAGACGATCCCGGCCAACGGCGCATTAAAAGCTGCCGACACCCCCGCCGCCCCTCCCGCAACAATCAAGCTGCTTTCAATTTGCTTTTGCTTGAGTCGCGCCCAGCACCCAAAGCGGTACATCAACGCCGCTCCGACATGAACACTCGGCCCCTCCCGCCCCACCGTCGCGCCAACAAGCAGCGCTGCGCAAGTAAGCAGCACCTTCAATGTGGCTACCGGCAACGACAAAAATGGACCGCGCAACCAGTGATAACTCTGCTTGTGGACCAACAGCACCTGCGGAATACCGCTGCCCCTAGATGCCTTGCCCATGCGATTCATCAACCAGACAATGGCCATCATGCCGAGCGGGGTAATCACCAAAAAGGCATAGGGATATTGCTGATGTGCGTGCTCAAATAGACTGAAACTCTCTTCCGACAGCCAGGCAAAACCCTGAATAACCAGACCGACCGTCAGCGCACCCAACCAAAATACCGCTCGGGTTTTCCAATCCTCCAGGGTCCCCAATTGGCGGCGGGTATGTCGGCGATTCAACAGCCACCACAGGCGCAAGCGGCGGCGCATTGATCCAGTGTGGCGGTATTTCATAACGGCAAAGCCCGAGAAGAATCGAGGAGTCTGAAGACGGTGGCCCGACGTACATGATGTACTGGGCCATCCCAGTTAGATGCCAACTATTGTATGCTAAACCCTCGCATCTACCCAATACACCTGGCTTAACGGAAGTACCTCACCCATGCTCTGGCTCAAGGCTTTTCACATCATTGCCGTCGTTTGCTGGTTTGCCGCCCTGTTCTATCTTCCTCGACTGTTCGTCTATCACGCGATGTCTGAAGACACCGCAAGCAGAGAACGCTTCAAAATCATGGAGCGTAAACTCGCCAGAGGTATCGCAACGCCCTCCGCTATTGCCACCGTTCTGCTCGGCGGCTGGCTGTTTACATTGAATCCCGACTATTACCTATCCGCCGGTTGGTTCCATGCCAAGATGAGCCTTATCGCAGCGCTGATTGTGTACCACGTGATATGCCTTCGCATGGTCAAGCAATTTGCCAACGACGCAAACACCCGGGGGCACGTCTTCTATCGCTGGTTTAACGAAGCTCCCGTGCTCGTTCTGGTAGGCGTCGTTATCCTGGCAGTCGTCAAACCTTTCTGAACTCTTACACCCAACCAAAACCACAAAGAGGCAAGCCCTATCGTTAATCACGCTCCCCATTCTGCGGTCAAAGGCATTTACCATGACGGCCATTGAGAACCTGGCGAATCAATTTGCCAACACAATGTGGGGAACACCGATGCTGCTCTTGCTGGTGGGCGGCGGACTGTTTCTGACCCTTTACTCACGGCTGCAATGTTTCCGGTTTTTACCGCATGCCATCGCGATTCTTCGCGGCAGGTATGACGACCCTCAAGCACCCGGCCAAATCAACCACGCGCAAGCGCTATCGACCGCCTTATCCGGCACACTGGGCCTTGGCAATATCGCCGGCGTTGCGATTGCTATCAGCACCGGTGGCCCCGGCGCCATTTTCTGGATGTGGGTGACGGCAATTGTCGGCGTCTCAACCAAATTCTACACTGCATCATTGGCCGTGATGTTCCGAGGCCAAGACGACAATGGCTTGCAGCGGGGCGGTCCCATGTACGTTATCCGCGAGGGCCTTGGGAGAAAGTGGCAACCGCTGGCAGTGATATTTGCGATAGCCGGCATGCTGGGAACACTGCCGCTATTTCAAGCCAACCAGCTACTCAGCCTGCTGGAAACAGCTATCACCGCAGGCAATCCCCTCAGCGATCAACAGTCCACATTCCTGCGGCTCACCAGCAGCATCGTGCTCGCTGTGCTGGTTGCACTCGTCGTCGCGGGCAAAATAACCCGCATAGGCGCACTCACCGTTCGTCTTGTTCCCAGCATGGTCGCTCTCTACTTGGGGGTCACGGTTATCGCCATTGCTGAACACGCTGACCGACTGCCCGGAATATTCGCACTGATTTTATCCGATGCGTTTTCCGGCAACGCTATCGCCGGAGGCACACTCGGAAGCATGATCATGATCGGCGTCAGGCGCGGCGCCTTCTCCAACGAGGCGGGCATCGGCACAGAATCGATGGCACATGGCGAAGCGAAAACCCATGAACCTGTTCGGGAGGGGCTCGTTGCGATGGTTGGCCCGCTCATTGACACCTTACTGGTCTGCACCTGCACGGCACTGCTGATTCTATTGACCGGGGTATGGCAGCAGGCAGAGGGCATTACCGGGGTCAATATGACCGCTGCCGCGATGGCGACGCTCTTCCCAAGTACCGGTCAAGGGCTGCTGCTTATAATGGTGGCATTACTGAGTTTCAGTACGATGGTATCGTTCTGGTTCTACGGCGCCAAATGTGCAGATTTTCTATTCGGCAGTGACAAGCAGCGCTACTACACGATCTTTTATATCAGCCTTATCGTGGTTGGCAGCCTGGCGTCGCTGAACGTAATCAATGCTTTTTTAATCGGCGTATATGCCGTCATGGCCTTTCCAACCATGATCTCTACGCTTGCGCTCGCGCCACGGGTCAACGCGGCAGCCAGAGACTATTTTAAGCGCCTGCGCCAAAACCGCTGACAACGGGATGGCCTGTCGGCGCCAATGCCGAGATAATAGGCGACAGACAGATTTAGGAGTTCTCATGTCAACGACTCAAACCTCGTTAAACGACACGCTTTTCCAGGCGGCCCAGCAGCACATTCCAGGCGGGGTAAACAGCCCGGTTCGCGCCTTCAAAGCCGTCGGCGGTACCCCCCGGTTTATTGATCGCGCGGAAGGCGCCTATATTTTCGATGTCGACGGCAAGCGCTACATCGACTATGTGCTGTCCTGGGGCCCTATGCTGCTGGGACACGCCTATGCTCCAGTGGTGAACGCAGTAACCGAGCAGATTAAGAAAGGGCTGAGTTTTGGCGCTCCGACGGAGATCGAAACCCGGCTAGCCGACAAACTCTGCGATATCGTGCCCGGTATGGACATGGTACGCATGGTCAACTCCGGTACCGAAGCCACGATGAGTGCGATTCGCCTCGCCCGGGGCGCGACAGGTCGAGACAAAATCATC
The DNA here is from genome assembly GCF_984394615.1 of Spongiibacter sp. Taxonomy (NCBI): domain Bacteria; kingdom Pseudomonadati; phylum Pseudomonadota; class Gammaproteobacteria; order Cellvibrionales; family Spongiibacteraceae; genus Spongiibacter; species Spongiibacter sp. The sequence goes on from NZ_CFHTQA010000010.1 coordinate 10,436, forward strand.
AAGTTCGAGGGCTGCTACCACGGCCACTCAGACTCCCTGCTAATCAAAGCTGGCTCCGGTGCTCTGACTTTCGGCGTGCCCAGCTCCCCCGGCGTGCCTGCCGCACTGGCGGAACATACCGTCACACTCAGCTATAACGACATTGACGGTGTAAAAGCGGCCTTCGAACAGTTCGGTAACGAGGTGGCCTGTGTCATTGTTGAGCCCGTCGCGGGCAACATGAACTGCGTCCCGCCGCTCCCAGGCTTCCTCGAATGCCTGCGCCAGTGCTGCGACGACTACCAAAGTGTCCTGATTATTGACGAGGTCATGACCGGCTTCCGCCTCGGCCTGACCGGAGCACAAGGCCACTATGGCGTGACTGCCGACATTACCTGTCTGGGCAAAGTCATTGGCGGAGGCATGCCGGTCGCCGCCTTTGGCGGTCGCCGGGATATTATGGAACAGCTGGCGCCCAGCGGTCCGGTCTATCAAGCCGGCACACTGTCGGGAAACCCGGCGGCGATGGCAGCGGGCCTGGCAATGATCGACGCAATTTCTCAACCCGGCTTTTACGAGCAACCCTTTGCCCGCACTCAACAACTGATTGACGGTCTGCACGAGCGGGCTGCCGCCGCCAATATTCCGCTCAGCAGCAATCATGTGGGCACCATGTTCGGCATCTTCTTTACGGACGAAGCGAAAATCACCAATTATCAACAGGTAATGGCCTGCAATACCGAGCGCTTCAATCGCTTCTTCCACGGTATGCTCGATGGCGGCGTGTATCTTGCCCCGGCCTCTTACGAAGCCGGCTTCCTGTCAGCCGCGCACACGGAAGCCGATATCCAGCAGACCCTGGATGTAGCCGAGCAGGTTTTCGCCAACCTCGACTGATCAGACATTCGCACAGGATTCAAAAGCATGAGCATTTCACTTCACCGCGGCCCCTTCCCCGGCACACGCATGCGGCGCCTGCGCGCCAACGACTTCAGTCGCCGCCTCAGCCGCGAGAACAGCCTCAGCGTCAATGACCTGATCTATCCGATGTTTGTTCATGAAGGACAGAACACCAGGGAAAAGGTTGCCTCCATGCCCGGCGTCGAGCGTCTGAGCATCGACCTGCTGGCGAAAGAAGCGAAAGAACTCGCCGAGCTTGGCATCCCCGCCATCGCCCTGTTCCCCGTTGTCGGCGACAACGGGAAATCGCTGATGGCAGAAGAAGCCTACAACCCAGACGGTCTGGCCCAGCGCGCGATCAAGGCCATTAAAGATGCCGCCCCGGAGATTGGCGTTATTACCGATGTGGCTCTCGATCCCTACACCACCCACGGGCAGGACGGCATCATCGATGACAAGGGCTATGTACTGAACGACGTCACCAAAGACGTGCTCTGCCAGCAGGCCCTCGCACAGGCCGATGCGGGCGCCGATGTTGTCGCCCCGTCCGACATGATGGATGGTCGTATTGGCGCGATTCGCGAGGTGCTGGAACAGGCCGGCCATGTGAATACCTGCATCCTCAGCTATGCGGCCAAATATGCATCGAGCTATTACGGCCCGTTCCGCGACGCAGTGGGTTCTTCAGGCAATCTCGGCAGTGGTAACAAATACAGCTACCAGATGGACCCCGGTAACAGCGACGAAGCCTTACATGAATGCGCCTTAGATCTCGCCGAGGGCGCCGACATGATCATGGTCAAACCCGGCATGCCCTATCTCGACGTGGTCCGCCGCGTAAAAGATGAACTGGCTGTGCCGACCTATGCGTATCAAGTCAGCGGCGAATACGCCATGCACTGCGCCGCCTTTGAAAATGGCTGGCTGAGCCGCGAAGCGGTGATCCTGGAGTCTCTGCTGTCGTTCAAGCGTGCGGGCGCCGATGGCATTTTGACCTATTTTGCGAAAGAAGCGGCAATATTACTCAAGCGATGACCTTTACCCTGTCACAGTGAAGACTTATTGTTCAGACAGAATCACGACAAAATGACTTCACGGGGGAGAACAACATGAAAAAACAACTTCTGGCGATGGCCGTATTGGCTGGCGCGGCCAGCGTCACCCAGGCTGATATCATCGGCGCTTCAGCAGGCGCCTACTACTGGAAGCAAAGCTGGGACGGCGATGTACAATCCGGCCCCGACTCCATCGACACCAAGAAAGACCTGGGCTACGACGAAGACAACGGCAACAGCATTTACGTTGCGCTCGAGCACCCGGTCCCGGTGCTGCCAAATATCCGCCTGCAGCGTACCGACATCGAGATTTCCGAGAGCAATCAGCTGTCACGCAACTTCACCTTCGAAGGTGACACTTACACCGTAGCCGACACCGTCGATTCAACTACCGACCTGACCCACACCGACGCCACCTTCTACTACGAGCTGCTCGACAACTGGGTCAACCTGGACCTCGGCCTGACCGTGCGTATGTTTGACGGCGAAGTTCGACTGGCGACCACTGGCCGCGAAGGCAGTATCGAGCTGGATGCGCCTGTTCCCATGCTCTACGCCAACGCGCGCTTTAACCTGCCGCTGACCGGCCTGTACGCTCAAGCAGTGGGCAACGTCATCAGCGTCAGCGATAACAGCGTGACCGATCTGGCCGTCGGCATCGGCTACGAAGTGGCCGTTGTATCACTGGAAGCCGGTTATCGCAGCTTCGACGTGTCACTGGAAGACGACGATGAAGAAGCTGGCATCACCGTTGACGGCGTCTATTTCGGCATTAACATCGATATTTAATCGATGTCCGGGCGGCCCGAGCCAGAGGCTCGGCGCTGCCCAAGAACTTGAATCCCCACCCCGCGCACCGTACATTGACATCACCGTTTTCGCCTAGATGTCACCATGCGCCTACTCGCTTTTCTCTCGTTTTTCAGTCTCAGTCTTCCCGCTGCAGCGGCCTGTAGCTGTCTCTGGCAGGGCCCCTTTGCCGAGGTGTATGCCGACAGCGACCTGCTCGCGCAAGTCAGCGTGGTCAGCCAGCAGGGAAATAGCGCAGACTTACAGATCGACACACTGATCGCGGGCAAGGAGTACCAGCCCCAGATCCGACTGTGGGGGGACACTGGTGAACTCTGCCGCCCGGAAATCAGCGACTTCCCCGTTGGCAGCCAGTGGATTGTCGCCTTGCAGCGCATTGATGAGGTTCCCGACGACGGCTTCAATCCCTTCAAGCCAAATATCAGTTATGGAAGAAAGGGAGACTACTCACTGTCGAGCTGCGGGGTCTATTGGCTACCGGTCAAAGGCGGGCGGGTATCCGGCAATATTCTCAGCGCAACGCGCTGGCAGTACCTCGACCCCAAAAAAACGCCCGTTATTCTGTCGCTCTTCATGGACTGGCTGAACGGTGAAGCAGACGATCAAACGCTGGCGGAAGCGGTGCGCCCACAGTCACAATCACGACAACTGCTGAACAACACCAAAATGTTTTTATGGCAGCTTGAGCGGGACGAGGCCCAATAACTCATCAAGCATCGCCAGCGACATGCCCCAAATACGTCGCCCACCATAGAAATAGCAAGGCAAATCCAACGCCAAACGCCCGCGCCGCCACTCCATACGCTCTCGGTTTGAGTGGTCAGCAATAAAACTCAGCGGCACCCACAGGGCTTCCGCCACTTCATCATGCTTTGGCTCGGGCGTTACCGGCGTGTGCAAATGGAAAACATAGGGCGAGACCACCATTGGGCGCTTTCCGGAATGAGGCCGACTGACCAGGTCGGAAAGACGACCAATACAGTGCCCGGCCTTCTCGACATCAATGTTCAATTCTTCCAGAGTCTCGCGGTAGGCGGTGCGAATGCCGGTAAGATCGTCGGCATCCATACGCCCTCCGGGGAAAGCCATATGCCCTGACCAAGGATCACCGTCCCTCTCGGCTCGCTTGATCATCAGCACCTCGAGCTGGTCATCGCGCTCACGCAGCACCAGCGCCACCGCTGAGCGCTTGACCCAACGTCGCCACCACCGGCGCTTCATCCGCGAGGACTTCAGCGCATCAACAAGTTCACCAAGCGTTATACGCGGCGCTGTATCGCTCAACTTACTTCCCACGTGCCCTAACCATATAATACCCGCAGACGCTCAACAGCCTTCTCCAACTGGGCCATACCGGTTGTATAGGCAAATCGCACATGCTGCTCTGCGCGATGGCGCCCGAAATCCGCCCCCGGTGTGATGGCAATGCCATGTTCCTCCAGCAACTCCAGGCAAAATTGCTGACTGTTGTTGGAGAACCTGTCGATCCCCGCATATAAATAGAACGCCCCGGCCGGGCAGTGCGGAATGGAGAAGCCCAGCTCACAGAGCGCGGGATAGAGGAAATCCCGGCGACGGGCAAACTCGTCCCGCCGCGCATTCAAAATAGCCCGGCACTCCGGCGTAAACGCTGCCAACGCGCCGTACTGAGACATGGTGGACATGGAAATAAAGAGGTTTTGCGCCAATTTCTCCAGATGCGGCACCGCCCACTCGGGCGCCACCAGCCAACCCAGCCGCCAGCCCGTCATACCGAAATATTTAGAGAAGCTGTTGATCACAAACGCCTCATCCGTCAGCGACAGAATACTCGGCGCGTCTTCACCAAAACTGAGACCGTGGTAAATTTCGTCGACAATCAGGTGGCCCTGCCGCTGCTGGCATAAGTCAAACAATCCCTGCAACTGCGCGCGGCTGAGAATTTCGCCGCTGGGGTTGGCGGGCGACGCCACCATTACGCCCTTGGTATTCGACTGCCAATGCGCCGCAGCAAGCTCGGCATCCAACTGATAGCGCTGCTCTGGCCCCACTGGCACCAACTGCCCCTCGCCTTCTACCAAGCGCAAGAAATGCCGATTACAGGGGTAACCGGGATCGGTCATCAACATGCCGTCACCGGGGTTAATCAGCAGGCCAGCCAGCAACAGCAGTGCGCCGCTGGCACCAGGGGTGATCATGATTTGCGAGGGCGAGATATCCAGACCGTAATCACTGCGGTAGTAATCAGATAACGCCTGCCGCAGCTGGGGAATTCCCGCTGCCGGGCTGTACTGGGTTTCACCGCGCTCAAGCGCCTGCTGAGCCGCGCGAATAATGGGCTCTGCGGTGCTGAAGTCCGGCTCACCCGCCGCCATATGAATAATGTCTCGTCCCTGCTGCTCAAGCTGCTTGGCGCGGGTCAGCACCTCAACAACCCTGAAGGGCTCAATATCGGCAAGGCGCTCGGCAATGACTGGTGCCACTCTATGCATCCTCCAAACTGGCAAGCTGGCTAGTGTACCAGCGCCACTGCGGTACAGGCAGTCGTCCAAACACGTTTTTCTGTAGCGTCTACACTACTTATCTGGTAGTTTTGCCGGTTTCGCGGCACGCGGTTGGTGTCGCGCGCATCCGCAGTCTGCGGTAAACGGCTTGTTAATAAATGAGGGCCAAGCATGCCTGCAAAGGACACAGCACAAGAAAGCCTTAAAACCTTTACTCCCTACGTCCCCAAAAAGGGCGAGGAGTATATGAATGAGGCGCAAAAAGACCACTTCCGCAAGATTCTGTACAACTGGAAGTCCGAGTTGATGGAAGAGGTTGACCGCACCGTAACCCATATGAAGGACGAGGCTGCCAACTTTCCTGACCCGGCGGACCGCGCCACACAGGAAGAAGAGTTCAGCCTGGAGCTGCGCACCCGCGACCGCGAGCGCAAACTGATCAAGAAGATTGACGCCACGCTCGACCTGATCGACGAAGACGACTACGGCTTCTGCGAAACTTGCGGCGTTGAAATCGGCATTAAACGACTGGAAGCGCGCCCTACAGCGACCTTGTGCATCGACTGCAAAACACTGGACGAAATCAAAGAGCGCCAAGAGCGCGGTTGATTCACGGGCGGCGAAAGCCGCCCGCCTTCGTTACATGTCAGTCATTCCCAAGACCGACTATATTGGTCGCTTTGCTCCCTCTCCCACCGGCCCGTTGCATTTGGGCTCTTTGTGCACCGCGCTCGCCAGCTACCTCGACGCCCGCGCCCATCGCGGCCAATGGTTGCTGCGCATTGAAAACCTTGACCCCCCGCGGGAACAGGAAGGCGCCGACAAACTCATCATCGACGCCCTTCAGGCCCACGGCCTCCACTGGGACGGCGGCATTCTCTGGCAAAGCAATCGGCACGCTGCGTACGCCGATGCTCTGGAGCAGCTGCTGGACCAGGGAGATGCCTTTTATTGCAGTTGCTCCCGCGCACAACTGGCTGAACATGACGGCATTCACCGCGGAGATTGTATTGCCGAACTGAACCCCAATGATGCCGCCGTGCGGTTACGGGCCAACAGCCGCCGCTACGACATACCCGACCGCCACCTGGGAGCCCAGCACTGCTGCCCAGCCGATGGTGGTGATGTTGTCCTGCGGCGCCGGGATGGCTTGTTCGCCTATCAACTCGCTGTTGTGGTCGATGACGCCTTCAGCGGCATTACCGACATCGTACGCGGCAGCGACCTGCTGGATTCAACCGCCTGGCAATGGCAACTGCAATCCTGCCTAGACTTTCCTCACCCACGCTATCTGCACTTGCCACTGCTGGTTGACGCTCAGGGCGACAAGCTCAGCAAGCGCAGCTATGCCCCCGCTCTGGACAACGATCAGGCAGAACAAAACCTGCGGCTCGCGCTCCGCTACCTCGGCCAGCCGGCTCCGCCCGACCAAACCTCGCTGGACGCCCTGCTGCGCTGGAGTACAGAGCACTGGCAAGTCGAGCAACTCCCCAAGGCGGCGATTATCGCCGACTGACGCAGCAGCCTTTGCAGTTTGGGCAGGCCGCAGTGATAATTCCCTCACCGATTACCGCAAAGCCCTGATCATGCGCCTGCTATCACCACCACTATTACTGCTGCTCTGCTTCTTACTCGTCTTTATGCCAACGCTGAACCATTGGCTGTACGAAAGTGGCAACGCCTGGTACCGCCTGCACCTGCTATGGCTGGCGGTAATCGTATTCGTATTCATTAACCAGCACCGGAGTCGCAAGCGGGATGTTTGATGTCAATGTGCTGCTGCTCGCGGCCCTGGCTTACCTGCTGGCGCTATTTGCCATCGCTTACGCCGGAGAGCGCGGCCTGCTGCCACGCAGCCTGACGCAACACCCCATAGTCTATGTGCTCTCCCTGGGCGTGTACGCCAGCGCTTTCGCCTTCTATGGCGTTACCGGTCTTGCCCAAAGCTATGGACTGGGCTATCTCAATTACTATCTCGGCCTGTCGGCAGCCCTGTTCTTGCTGCCAGTCATCATTGCGCCGCTGCACCACATCTGCAAAACCTATCAACTCAACTCCCTGGCCGACCTGCTGAGCTTCCGCTTTCGCAGCCAGTGGGTCGGCTCACTCACAACCGCCTTCTGCAGTATTGCGATGTGGCCACTGCTCGCGATGCAGATCCAAACGGTGTCAGATGCCATCGCCATGCTTACCCCTGAAAACGGGCAGAACAGCATGCGCCCTGTTTCTGCGCTGCTTTTCTGCCTCATTATCAGCCTGTTCACCATTCTGTTTGGCTCCCGCAACCTGTCGTCGCGAGATACCCACCGCGGCCTCGTTACAGCATTGGCCTTTGAGTCACTGATCAAGCTGATTGCTTTTCTGGTATTGGGGGCGGCTGCCGTACTGGGCATTTTCGGCGGATGGGATGATATGCAGAACTGGCTGAACACGCAGGGCGGCGTCATTCAGCAGCTACAACAAAGCAGCAAAGACGACTATTCCCGCATGATGCTGGTACTGTTCTTTGCCGCCGCACTGTGCATGCCGCACGTGTTCCATATGCTGTTTGCTGAAAACCCCAGCCGCAAGAAACTGTTTACCGCGAGCTGGGGGCTGCCGCTGTACCTGCTGCTGCTCAGTCTGCCGGTATTACCAATGTTGTGGGCCAGCCAGGCGATCGGCAACGACGGCAGTGGCGACTACGCCGCCCTCGCGCTGCTTCAGTATTTCAATGACCCAGCCCTGTCATTACTGGTATTTATCGGCGGGATTTCAGCCGCCAGCGGCGCCATCATTGTGGCCACACTGGCCATTGCCTCCATGAGTCTCAACCATATCATCCTGCCGCTTCACAGCCCCCGCCGCAAAGACATCGACATCTATAGCTGGCTACTCTGGACCCGCAAGATCCTGATTTTCGCGACCATTTTATTGGGCTACCTGCTTTATATCCTGATCCCCGAGCGTCACACCCTCAGCGCACTGGCGGTCATTGCGGTTGCCGGCTGCGCGCAGTTCCTGCCGGGGCTATTGGCCGTCATGTACTGGCCCGATGCCAATCGCAAAGGCTTCATCGGCGGATTGCTGGCTGGCTTTGCGCTGTGGGTATGCGGGCTGCTCGCTCCCGCACTGGGCATTGATACCCCGGCATTCATCCTTGCGCTACCGGGCGTGGAAGGCTCTCAAAGTGAGCGCTGGCTCGCGATCTCTACACTGTCCCTCGGTGCCAATATGCTGGTGCTGATCGTCGTATCACTGCTCACCGAAACCTCGAAAGAAGAAAGGAGCACCGCCGAAGCCTGTGCACTGGACGACCTGAACCGTCCGGGACGACAAGCACTCAACTTAAGTAGCGCGCGAGAAATGCGCAGCCGTTTGGCGGAAATATTGGGCCGCGCGGCCGCCGATAAAGAGTTCAACCGCGCACTGACCGAACTGCAGCTGGATGACAATGAAACCCGCCCCTATGCACTGCGACGCATCCGCGATCGCATTGAGGTCAACCTGTCCGCCCTGCTCGGCCCGTCGATTGCACGCCGGGTAATCGACCGCAGCCTGCCCTACGCGGCCAGCCTGATGGGCGAGGGCGAAGATATTAACTACATCGAAGACCGACTGGAGCACTATCAGACTCACCTGACTGGTCTGGCCGCCGACCTTGACGGCCTGCGCCGCTATCACCGCCAGACCCTGGAGAATCTTCCTACCGGCGTCTGCGCATTGGCCAGCGACCGGGAAATTCTGCTATGGAATAAAAGCATGACGGCCATTACCGGCATTCCCGGCAGCGCCATCATCGGCTCAAGTACAGACGGCCTCCCCCCGATGTGGCGCCGCCTTCTCGATGACTTTATCCGCAGCGAGGATGAGCACTGGAGCAAAGCGGGCATTGAATTGGAAGCCCAGCATCATTGGCTCAACCTGCACAAAACCGCCTCCCAGATGCCCGGCCGCGATGAGCTGATTATCGTCGTGGAAGACATTACCGAAACCCAACTACTGGAGAAGGAACTGGCACACCAGGAACGCTTGGCCTCAATTGGCCGCCTAGCTGCCGGCGTAGCCCACGAAATCGGCAATCCAGTTACCGGCATTGCCAGCCTTGCACAAAACCTGCGCTACGAGACTGACGACCCGTTCCTGCTGGAGAGTGCCGAGCAGATTGTTAAACAGACTCAGCGCATTACCAGCATTGTGCAAAGCTTGGTCAACTTCGCACATAGCGGGCGGGAAGAACCAACACGCGCCAAAGAGGCCGTTTGCATAAAACAGTGTATTGATGAAGCCATTGCCCTGTTGCAGCTAGACCGCGAAGCCGACCAAGTGATCTTCCTCAACCACAGTCCCGCCGAGCTATTCGTCGCGGGCGACCAGCAGCGACTGATGCAGGTATTTATCAACCTACTGACCAACGCCCGCGACGCCAGCCCACCGGGCGCCAGCATTCGCATCGAAGGTGCGCCAATCGATGAGCAACGCGCTCACATTCGGGTAATAGACCAGGGCAGCGGCATTGACCAAAACCTGATTGAACAAATCTTCGAGCCGTTTTTTACCACCAAGGAACCCGGCAAGGGAACCGGCCTGGGATTGGCGCTGGTCTACCGTATTATCGACGACCTGGGTGGTGATATCAGCGTTGAAAGCCCGGTCGACGTAGGCCCACACCCCGGCAGCTGTTTCCATATCCACCTGCCGCTCGCCTGCCAGATCGGCACCGGGCAGCAGCACTGAGTCCCCACACGCTGTATGGAATTATCGCGCCGGACGCGTTATGTTGTTCGGCTGTATAGCTGGCCTGAAACTGAGGGAGTTCCCAATGCCCCGCATTCTGATCGTTGAAGATGAAGACGTTATCCGTATGGCGCTGCGGCGCCTGCTGGAGCGCAACGATTACGAAGTGGATGAAGCGGGCTCCGTGCAGGAAGCGGTTGAGCAGTTCGATCTTGACAGCTACCAGCTGCTAATCAGCGACCTGAGACTCCCCGGCGCGCCTGGCACAGAGCTTATCAGCCAAACGGAGAGCCCTGTACTGATTATGACCAGCTACGCCAGTCTGAAGTCAGCGGTTGACTCGATGAAAAAAGGCGCGATTGACTACATCGCGAAACCTTTCGACCACGATGAGATGATTGATACCGTCGCGAGAATTATCAGCGACACCGAAAGTGGACCGGCCACAAGCACGGCAAAGCGCGCTGGCAATAACGCCAGCAGCATGGGCATGATCGGCAACTGCAAACCTATGCAGAAGCTCTATGAGCACATTCGCCGTGTCGCCCCGACCGACACCACCGTGCTGGTTCACGGCGAAACCGGCACCGGTAAAGAACTGGTCGCCCGCGCCATCCACAGTCAGAGCAAGCGCGCCAGTAAAGCGATTGTTTGCGTGAACTGCGCAGCGATCCCAGAGACCCTGATCGAATCCGAGTTGTTCGGCTACGAGAAAGGCGCCTTCACCGGCGCTAACGCCAACCGCATTGGCCTGATAGAAGCCGCCGATGGCGGAACACTGTTTCTGGACGAAATCGGCGAATTGCCCCTGGAAGCCCAGGCCCGCCTGCTGCGCTTTATTCAAGAAGACGAAATCCGCCGTATCGGCGCGGTGGAATCGAGCAAGGTGGATGTACGACTGATCTGCGCCACCCACCGTGACCTTAAAGAGATGGCCCACAACGGCCGCTTTCGGGAAGACCTCTACTACCGCATCAACGTCATGAAACTCGAGCTGCCCCCGCTTCGCGAGCGCGGCAAGGACATTCTTGAGATTGCAGAGACCCTGCTGAAGCAACGCTGCGAGGCCCTCGGTCGCCCGTTGCTTAAGTTCAGTCCCAAGGCGATCCAAGCGATTACCACCTATGTGTGGCCGGGCAACATCCGCGAGCTGGAAAACGCCGTCGAGCGCGCCGTTATCCTCTGCGAAGGTGAGGAGATCGATAATGAGCTGCTGGATATCGACCTCGAGCTGGTCGATATCAGCCAGATTCGCGGCCGCAAACCGGAGCGAAGCCGCAGCAGCGCCGTCGAGCGAAAAGAGAACCGCGCCAGCCGTGTGCGCAGCTCCGACCCGATTGAAGATCTCTCACTGGAGGACTATTTCCAGCGCTTTGTACTTGAGCACCAGGACAGCATGAGCGAAACAGAACTGGCCCAGAAACTTGGGGTCAGCCGCAAGTGCCTGTGGGAACGCCGTCAGCGACTGGGCATCCCCCGGAAAAAAAGCGCACGCTCAGGAAACAACTGACACAGCCGTTACCGGGACCCAGCCAACGTAACAACTTGCGTTTAGTACGGTAACAAAGCCCTATAAAAGCACCAACACACAGAACCCCAAAAAACAGCTAAGCTACTGAAAAATAAAGAAATACCAAAGTTGGCACGCAGAATGCTTATATAGCGATCAAAGAAGAATAAAAACCAAAAATAAAAATAACAAAACGCGAACAATAACAATAATAGACGAAGCAAAGAGACCTGGGTGGGGAAGACATTGTTTTCCCCTTCTTCATTTTAGGACTCTGAAAAAACCCCACCTCCTCCACCCCCAGCAGCTTGTGCTAGAATGCCCGCTTTGCCGATCAGGCCAAATCAGGACCAACGAGCGCAATACCGTGTCAGGACTCTGGAAAAAACTCACCAGCAAGTTAGGTCGCTCCAATCAGGCTCCTCACGGACCCACGGTGATTCCCCGCGATGAGCACTGTGTTTCCCGCCGCCTGATCAGCGACAGTGCCCTTAAAGTCATTCACCGCCTCAACCAGGCCGACCATGAAGCCTATCTCGTCGGCGGCGGAGTCAGAGACCTGTTACTGGGCGGCGAGCCCAAGGACTTCGACGTTGCGACCGACGCCACCCCCGAGGAAGTTCGAGCGCTGTTCCGCAACAGCCGCATTATCGGTCGGCGTTTCCGTATTGTTCACGTGCGCTTCGGACGCGAAGTCATCGAAGTGACGACTTTCCGAGGCAATCACGACGCCCCCCAGACAAACAGCAAGGCCAAAGCCAAGCACTCTGCACGCAACGAGTCCGGCATGCTGCTGCGCGACAACGTGTACGGCAGCATGGATGAAGACGCACTGCGGCGCGACCTCAGTATCAATGCGCTGTACTACTCGAGTCGGGATTTTGCCGTCTATGATTTTGTCGGCGGGCTGGACGATCTGAACAATCGGCTGGTTCGCATTATTGGCGACCCGGAAACCCGCTATCGAGAAGATCCCGTGCGCATGCTGCGCGTGGTGAGATTTGCCGCCAAGCTGGACTTCGATATCGAGGCAAACACCGAGGCACCGCTCACCAAACTCGCTCCTCTCCTCGAAGACATTGCGGCGGCGCGGATGTTCGATGAAGTGCTGAAGCTGTTTATGAATGGTCGCGCACTGCAAACCTATGCATTAATGCAGCGCTATGGGCTCTTTGCGCCACTGTTTCCGGCAACCCAGCGACTGCTGGACACGCAGTCGCCGGCGACGACAGAACTGATTCATCAGGGGCTGGCCAATACCGACGCCCGCATTCAGGAAGGCAAACCCGTCACCCCCGCCTTCCTGTACGCCATCCTGCTGTGGCCGGTTGTGAAACAATTGCATCAAGAGCTACTGGATGACGGCGTGCCCCCCATTCCTGCTCTGCATCAGGCGGCAGAGCGCTGCCTTCACAAACAACAGCAACGCGTTGCAATTCCCAAGCGCTTCTCACTCCCGATGCGCGACATCTGGGAGCTCCAGCTGCGCTTCGAAAAGCAGTCAGGCAAACGTGCAGCCCAGCTGGTTGAGAATCGCTATTTCCGAGCCGGTTATGACTTTCTACTACTTCGGGAACAGGCCGGCGAAGTGGAAGGCCAGCTAAGTCAATGGTGGCAGGCGTTTTATGAGGCCCAACCCGACACCCGGCAAGGCATGCAGCAGCATGCGCAGGACGACAGTGATCGCGAGCGTCGTCCGCGTCCACGCCGCCGTCGACGCAGACCCCGTAAAGACACATGATACGCAGTTATATTGCCTTAGGCAGTAATCAGGGAGCCCCTCTGGCGCAGATTTACGGCGCACTGAATGCCCTGAAGCGCCTGCCGGGGAGTCGGCTGACCGCATACTCCCGCCTCTATGGCAGCCGGGCCATCGGCCCTGGGCAGCAAGATTCCTACATCAATGCTGTGGCAGCGATCGACACAGCACTGAGCCCCGATGAACTGCTTACCGCACTTCAAGCGATCGAGGCCCAGCACGGGCGACAGCGGGACATACGCTGGGGACCGCGAACTCTGGACCTGGACATACTCAGCTACGGCGACCGGGAGATTAACAACGAACGCCTGAATATCCCGCACCCGCGCGCAGGGGAGCGGCGCTTCGTCCTGCTGCCGCTGGCAGAGCTGGACACGGCGTTGGCCGCAACGCTGTGCCAGAGCGCGGAACACCTGCTCCCACCCGGCGATGACGATCTTTGGCTAATAGAAGATAGCGAGCAGAACCGACATGCTGAATGAGCCGCTATTCAAATCGGCGAACCCGCCGCGCTATATTGCGATAGAGGGGCCGATCGGGGTTGGCAAGACAACCCTGATGCAGCGCCTGTCGGCATCACTGGAATACTCTCCAGTACCGGAGGGCGCTGAAGAAAATCCTTTCCTCGAACGGTTTTACGACAACCGTCGTCACGGCGCGCTGGCCGCGCAGCTGTTTTTCCTGTTCCAACGCAGCCAGCAGCTTGGCGAACTGCATCAGAACGAACTATTCGGGCAGGGATACATCGCTGACTATCTGTTCCAGAAGGACCCGCTGTTCGCCCGCCTGACGCTGGACAACAATGAGCTGGAACTGTATCAGAAGGTCTATCAGCAGATCGCTGTGGACGTTCCGACCCCGGATCTGGTGATATACCTGCAAGCACCAGCCAAGGTATTGAAGGAGCGAGTCCAGCAACGAGGCATTGCCTTTGAGCGCAACATCGACCTTCGCTATCTGGAACAGGTTAACGAAGCCTACAGCGAGTTCTTTTTCGACTACCAGGCGTCTCCACTGCTGATCGTTAACGCTGAAGAGATCGATTTCGCCCACAATGACCGCGACTATCAGCAATTACTCGACTACTTGCTGGAAATTCGCAGCGGACGCCATTATTTTAACCCGACTTTTTTCTGAGTCTCCGCGAGGCCAAGCATGAGCAAGACCAGTATCCCAAGCCTGATACAGAAAAAGCAGCAGGGCGAGAAATTCGCCGTTGTCACCTGCTATGACGCCAGTTTTGCGCAACTGGTCGAGAACGCGGGCATCGAAGCCATTCTGGTTGGCGATTCGCTGGGCATGGTACTTCAGGGGCACGACTCTACTCTGCCGGTCAGCGTTGACGACATGGTCTATCATACCGCGAGCGTAGCCAGGGGTTGCCGCGCGCCACTGATCATCAGCGATCTGCCGTTTGGGAGTTACCACAGCCAGCAGCAATGCCTGGACAACGCCAGCACGCTGATGCGCGCCGGTGCACAGCTCGTGAAACTGGAAGGCGGCGCCTGGCTTACCGACAGCATCGAGCTGCTTAGCCGGGCCGGCATCCCTGTCTGTGGCCATCTCGGCTTAACGCCCCAGTCGGTCAATGTGCTCGGCGGCTACCGCGTGCAAGGCCGAAACGACGACCAGGCCAAGCACATTCTCGATGACGCCCTGGCACTGGAAGCCGCAGGCGCCGCTATGCTGGTACTCGAATGCGTCCCGCAGACACTGGCGGCCGAGATCACCCAGGCACTCCGTATTCCGGTTATCGGCATTGGCGCCGGACCGCAGACAGACGCTCAAGTACTGGTACTCCACGACCTGCTTGGCATCACAGCCAAGACCGCCCGCTTTGTACGCAACTTCGCCGATGGCAGCAGCAGCATTGAAGATGCCCTGTGCCGCTACCGCAACGCCGTCCTCGATGGCAGCTTCCCAGCAGCTGAGCACTGCTTTGACTAAGGCACAAAATCGTCGGAAACTGTTACTCTGAGAAACAAAAATTCGGGGTAACAAATCCATGAATTTTTTGTTACCAAGGCATTGAACGGCCATAATGATTGGGGCATACTTGCCCGCCACCGTGAAACTGGTCAGTTTATAACCAGTGTAATCAGCGAAAACACGCGCTCGGTGGAACAGGTCGCCAGCCCGCGGAATGCGCGGACTGACTTCACAGCAAACTGCCTCTGCCTACATTGCAGAGATCGAGATTGGGAAGTTAGGTGGTATGAAAACATACAGCTCAGCCGCAGCGCTCCGAACCGCCATTCACAGCGCGCGCCGCGCCGGTAAAACTGTTGCCTTCGTTCCCACTATGGGGAATCTGCACGAGGGTCATATCTCTTTGGTTCGCAGGGCCTCCCGCGAAGCCGATATTGTGGTGGTCAGCATTTTTGTGAATCCACTGCAATTTTCCGCCAGCGAGGACCTCAGCACATACCCGCGCACCTTGGCGGCCGACAAGGAAAAGCTGTTCGCCGAAGGCGTCCAGTTTTTGTTCCTGCCCACGGTAGAAGAGATCTATCCCGAGGGCATGGACCAGCACAGCAAGGTTTCAGTTCCCGTCGTATCAGAAGGACACTGCGGAGCCAATCGACCCGGGCATTTCACCGGCGTATCAACGATTGTGACCAAGCTGTTCAATATTGTGCAGCCCGACACTGCCGTATTTGGAGAGAAAGACTTTCAACAACTCAGCGTCATCCGCAAGATGGTCAGCGACCTGTGCATGCCCATCAATATTATTGGTGTGGCAACGGCGCGCGCTGAAGATGGCCTGGCGCTGAGCTCACGCAACGGTTACCTCAGCGACATACAACGCCAGCAGGCGCCGGAACTCCACCGGGTATTGCAGGAACTGCGCGAAGCCATTGCTTGTGGCTACGACAGCTATGTTGAGCTGGAGAGTCATGCTCGCCTTGCACTGCTTGAAGCGGGCTTTGAACCGGATTACGTGAATATTTGCGACGCTCGCAGCCTCGCTGAAGTTCGCCCCGAAACGGAAGAAGTTGTTATACTAGCCGCCGCCAAGTTGGGCTCGACTCGGCTTATCGACAACGTCACCCTGACCCTGAATCCCAGTACTGACTGGGGCATGCTGGCCGCCAACTAAACTAGCCGCCAGTCAGACTGAAGAGAAAGGAACAGCGTTATGCAGTCCGTTATGCTGAAAGCCAAACTCCACAAAGCGCGCGTGACCCACGCCGTCTTGGATTATGAGGGTTCCTGCGCCATCGATGGCAAACTGCTCGACATGGCAGGCATCCGCGAGTTTGAGCAAATCCAGATATACAATGTCACCAATGGCAATCGCTTCACCACTTACGCGATTCGCGGTGAGGAAAACACAGGCATCATTTCTATCAATGGTGCTGCCGCGCACAAAGCCGGTGTTCATGACACAATCATCATTTGCGCTTATGCCAGCTACACTGAAGCGGAGCTGATTAATTTCAAGCCCCGCCTGATTTACATGAATCCAGACAATAGCGTCAGCCACTCAAGCAACGCGATTCCCATTCAGGTCGCCTGATTCCCATAAAGCCGCCCATCCGAGGCGGCTTTTTTATTTCCCCTCTACCCCTTCCGCAGCGCTTCGACTTTAGTCTAGTTGGGCTTCAATGCCCCTGCAGCAGGGAGTATCCTCTGTTACATACCCGCGCCGCCTCGACGCGCTGCCGCCATAATAATTGTAACGAAGGATGCATCATGACGACGTTTACCCCGCACCCCGTACCGGAAGAATTCGCGCGCAATGCCCACATCAACCGCGAGCGCTACGATGAAATGTATGAGCGTTCCATCAATGACGCCGATGCATTCTGGTCAGAACAGGCTGAAGAGTTTCTCACCTGGGACGCCCCCTGGAACAGCGTCTGCGAGTACGACTTCCCCAAGGGCGAAGCCCGTTGGTTTGATGGCGGCAAACTCAATGTCAGCGCCAACTGCATAGATCGACATCTCGCTACCCGCGCAGACCAGACGGCAATCATCTGGGAGGGCGACGACCCTGCCGACAGCCGCCACATCACATACGCCGAACTGCACAGCGAAGTCTGCAAACTGGCGAATGTGCTGAAAGACCGCGGCGTATCCGCGGGTGACCGAGTTTGCATTTACATGCCGATGATCCCGGAAGCGGCGTATGCCATGCTCGCCTGCACCCGCATCGGGGCCGTTCACTCCATCGTGTTCGGTGGCTTCTCGCCCGAGGCGCTGAAAGACCGCATTCAAAATGCCAAGTGCAAAGCACTGATTACCGCCGACGAGGGCGTGCGCGGCGGCCGCAAGGTTCCGCTGAAAGAAAATGCGGACAAAGCACTTAAAGACTGCCCCAGCGTCGATACTTGTATTGTCGTCAAACGCACTGGCGGCAAGGTAAACTGGGAAGAAGGCCGCGACGTCTGTTACACAGAAGCCACTGCCGCCGCCAGCGCTGACTGCCCGGCGGTTCCCATGGATAGTGAAGCCCCCCTGTTTATTCTTTATACCTCTGGCTCCACCGGCAAACCCAAAGGCGTACTCCACACAACAGCGGGCTACCTGCTGCAATCGGCAATGACCTTCAAGTATGTCTTCGACTATAAAGATGGTGAGATTTACTGGTGTACCGCTGACATTGGCTGGGTAACCGGTCACAGCTACATGGTCTACGGACCGCTCGCAAACGGCGCCACCACTTTGCTGTTTGAAGGCGTTCCCACCTACCCCGACGCTTCACGCGCTTGGCAGGTGGTCGATAAGCACGACGTGAATATTTTCTATACCGCGCCGACGGCCATTCGCGCCCTGATGGGTGAGGGTGATGAATATGTCGACCGCTGTTCGCGCAGCAGTCTTCGCCTGTTAGGTACAGTAGGTGAACCCATCAACCCGGAAGCCTGGGAGTGGTACTACCGAGTAGTCGGCGACAAACGCTGCCCCATTGTCGACACCTGGTGGCAAACCGAAACCGGCGCCCATATGCTCACGCCCCTGCCGGGCGCGATCCCGATGAAGCCCGGCTCGGCTACCAAACCCTTCTTTGGCGTTGAACCCGCTCTACTCGATAACGACGGTCACGAAATTGAGGGGCCCGGTGAAGGCCTGCTGGTTATCAAGCGCTCCTGGCCCAGCCAGATTCGAAGCGTATACGGCGATCACCAACGCATGATCGACACCTATTTCAGCACGCATCCCGGCTACTACTTCACGGGGGATGGCGCGCGCCGCGATGCTGACGGCGATTACTGGATTACCGGTCGCGTCGACGACGTACTGAATATTTCCGGCCACCGCATGGGCACCGCTGAAGTGGAAAGTGCACTGGTATTACACGAGAAGGTTGCTGAAGCGGCGGTGGTTGGCTACCCCCACGACGTTAAAGGGCAGGGCATCTACGCCTATGTCACATTGATGCACGACGAAGTCGGCGACGAATCGCTGATCAAGGAGTTGACCGCACTCTGTGTTCAGGAAATTGGCCCTATCGCCAAACCCGATGTCATTCAGTGGGCCCCTGGCCTGCCGAAAACCCGCTCCGGCAAAATCATGCGTCGCATCCTGCGCAAGATCGCCTCGAATGAGCTGGAGAACCTCGGCGACACCTCAACACTGGCAGATCCAGCGGTCGTCGACGAACTGATTGAACACCGGCACAACAAATAGTCACTCATAAAAAACGGAGCCAAAAGGCTCCGTTTTTGCTCACGAACATTCCGCGACTAGGTTCAGTACGTCAGCTCGTCCTCAGCAACATCCATCAAAGCGTCTGCACCGGCCAGCATTGCCTGCTTGTGACTGGCGGTTCTCGGCAGCAGCCGCTGGAAGTAGAAGCGTGCCGTTTTGATTTTCCCTCTGTAGAGCGGGTCGTCGTTACCATCGGCCAACTGACGCTGGGCAACTTCCGCCATCTGGGCCCAGATGTAAGCAAAAGCGATATAGCCGGAGTACATCAGATAATCCACCGATGCCGCGCCAACCTCATCGGCGTTATTCATGGCTTTTTCACCCACAGCCATTGTCACTTCGCCCCACTCTTTGTTCAGCACAGCCAGCGGCTCAACAAACTCCGCCATCGCGGCATTCTCTTTGTGGGCCTCACAGTATTTGTGAATCAGCTTGGTAAAGTTGCGCAGCACCGCGCCGCCGCTTCCCATCACTTTCCGGCCCAACAGGTCCAGCGATTGAATTCCGGTCGTCCCTTCATATACTGTGGAAATACGGTTATCGCGGGCAATCCGCTCCATACCGTGCTCCCAGATATAGCCGTGGCCACCGAACACCTGCATTCCGAGATACGTCACTTCCTGAGCCGTTTCCGTGCAGAAGGCCTTGGCGATTGGCGTCAGCAGCTCAAGCAACTGCGTTGCGCTTTCCTGCTGCTCTTCACTTCCGTGGCGAGTCAAGTCCACTTGCTGCGCCAGCCAGTAAATAAACGCCCTCTGGCCTTCAATAAAGGCTTTTTGAGTCAGTAGCATACGGCGAACATCCGGATGCACCAGAATCGGATCGGCGGGGCCATCCGAGTTCTTCGGACCGGTGAGAGAACGCATTTGCAGGCGCTCACGGGCATAGTCCATCGCCCCCTGATAGGCGACCTCCCCCATCGCCAGCCCCTGCAAAGCGGTACCCAGTCGTGCAGCGTTCATCAACTTGAACATGATTTCCAGGCCGCGATTCTCCTCACCGAGCAGTACCGCACGCGCGCCATCGTAATTCATCACACAGGTTGCAGAAGCCTTGAGCCCCATCTTCTTCTCGATAGCGCCACAACTGATATTGTTGAAATCCCCCATCGAACCGTCTTCATTCACCCAGTATTTGGGTGCGATAAACAGCGAGATACCCTTAGTCCCCTCCGGCGCTCCGTCCACTCTCGCCAGAATGGCGTGAATGATATTGTCGGTCATGTCCTGCTCACCGCCGGAGATAAATATCTTGGTGCCCTGCAAGGTGTAGGTGCCATCGTCGTTGCGGGTCGCTTTCGTGCGCAGCAGACCAACATCCGAACCACAGTGGGCCTCGGTCAGGCACATGGTGCCCGCCCATTCTCCACTGAGCAGCTTGGGCAAATAACGCTGTTTCTGCTCCTCTGTACCGCCATTCAGCAAGCACGTCACCGGCGCCAGCGCCAAACCGCCATACATGCTGAATGCCCAGCTCGGCGAACCGACCATTTCGCCGATCACCGTACCAATTGACGACGGCAAGCCCTGACCGCCTTCTTCCACTGGAATACTCAGCGACTGCCAGCCACCCTCACCCCACTGACGGAAGGCTTCCTTAAAGCCGTCCGGTGTAGTGACCTTGCCGCCGTCAAACTTACAACCCTGTTCATCGCCATTGGCCGCTATCGGGCCGACGACGTTCTCGGCAAACTTGGCGCCTTCACCAATCACCGCATCGACGACGTCCATATCCGGCCGCTCACAACCTTGCAGCGAAGCATAGTGTTGTTCGCTGTTCAGAAACTCTTTCAGAACGAAATTAATATCGCGCAGGGGCGCTTTATAGTCGGCCATGGCAAACCTCAACTTGCTGTATCAGATACGGGAAACCGCCGCAGCTTAGCAGATATGCATCGAGGGATAAGTAACATTGGAGGTCAACAGGCGAACAGATCGTGCGCCTGCGGGTGGCAACGGCTAGCAGGCAAGCCAGCAATAACCGTAAGCAGGTAGCAGCAGACTTCCCTGTTCGGCAACGATCTCGGCACCGCTTAACAGCTCGAACCAGCGCCTGTCGGTATCGAGGTTCAGCTCAGCCAGTGGCAGTGTTTGCTTCTCTGCGCTGAAGTTGTAAATCGCCAACAGGGTTTGCGGCGCTCCCTCGCTGCGACTTTCCCGCCTCAAGCCAAACAGCTTGTCCCCGAGATGGAGCGGGAACTGGGCAGCGTTGGGATGAAACGCGGGCTGTTCAGCCCGCTTGCTGATCATCGTTTTCAGCGCATCAAAGACACGGCGATGGTGGCTGTTGCTACCATGTTCCAGTGCGGCCTCCAGCTCGTCAGCTTGCCATTGGTGGCGATTGATCGAGCGGTTGTGATTGCTGTGAGCCACGCGGTTCAAATCATTTCCCGTCGCCAACAGACTGTGAATATAGAATGCGGGAATACCCTGCAAAGACAGCATTACAGCATGGGCACACAGGAAACGTGCTTCCTGATAACCATCTTCACCGGCGCCGTGACGGCGACGCATGGCATCAAACAGACTGATATTAATTTCATAGGGGCGATTCTCGCCATTACCCAGCGCCCGCCACGACACAAGCCCCCCACTCTCCTCCATCAACCCCACCAGCCGATTAATCTCATCGTCATCCAGCAAGCCCTCTGCAGGCCGCAGGCCGATACCATCATGCGAGGCGATAAAGTTGAAGTACGTCGTGCCATCCTGTGCCGCAGGCATCCCCATCATCCAGCGATTGAGCGCCGAACTGTCGCCACTGACCAGAGCGCTCAGCAGCAGCGGCGGCAAAGAGAAGTTGTAAACCAGATGCGCTTCGTTGGCGTTGCCGAAATACGCTAGGTTCTCGCGCAGAGGAATATTGGTCTCAGTAATCAGAATGGCATCGGGGGCCGCATGCTCTATCAGACTGCGCAGCAGGCGTACCATTTCATGCGTTTGATTCAGATTCAGGCAATTCGTCCCCGGCTCCTTCCAGAGAAAGGCAACCGCATCCAGCCGGAAGATGCGCACCCCCTGATCGAGGTAATGGCGAACAATTCGCACAAATTCCAACAGCACTTCAGGGTTGGCAAAATTGAGATCGACCTGATCGTGACTGAATGTACACCAGACGTGTCGCTTGCCATCGAGCGTCTGCACCTCGGCAAGTAACGGGCTTGTTCTAGGCCGCACCACCGCCGAAAGATCCCACTCGGGGTCCGCTTCGACAAAATAATCCTTGCCGGGGTCGCGGCGCTGCTTGAAGTTTTCAAACCACTGACTGCGGCTTGAGCAGTGATTGATAACCAGATCGGCCATGACATCGAAGTCACGGGAAATCGCATTAATGTCCTGCCATTCCCCCAACGACGGATTCACCTCAACGTAGTTGATCACCGCAAAACCGTCGTCGGAACTCCAGGGGTAAAACGGCAAGATATGCACACCGGAAATAACCCCGCGGCACTCTCGACGCAAAAAGTCGTGAAGCGTGTGCAGCGGCCACTCGCCCTCTCGCTGAAGACTGTCGCCGTAGGCGATCATCAAACAGTCCCGCTCGTCCCAGAGATTTTTATGCGCCTCCGGCATAAAGCAGCGCTGATCCAGCTCCATCAACTCGATCAGCAACTCCACCAGCCGCGACAGCTCCCGCTGGGGATAGATCTGCTCAAGATGCGCGTAGAGTTTATCGCGCAAATGCGACTGGGGGTTGCTATCCGTCATGCACCAAACTCGTCCAAATCAGCGGCAACGGCGTCATAAAGCGCCGTCAACAATTCCGGCTCCGCACTGCACACCCGATTCCAACTCGGGATGAAAGGTGTTTCCATAGGGTTATCCAGGAAGGCATTCCCCGCCTTAACCAGATTGGCGGCAAACAACTCCACGGCTTCTTCTTCGCGATGCAAATCCAGGTCCAAGCCGTTCATTACCGCATCATTTCGGTAGCTCTCCACAAAATCGAGCGCCACCCTGAAGTAGGTCGCCTTGATGGAACGGAAGGTTTCGCTGTTAAACACAACACCATTCGTGGCCAACTTGCGGAAAATCGCCTTGGAGATATCGATCGACATTTTCGACAAGCCACCAGTATCGTTATCCGCTGACAGCGATTGGTGCTTGTGATCATAGCTGTCCGCAATGTCTACCTGGCACAGCCGGTTGGTAGAGTAGTTGCGATACATTTCCGACAGCACGCCAATCTCCAGGCCCCAATCACTGGGAATACGCAGGTCGTTCAACACATCCCGGCGCATCGAGAACTCACCGGAAAGCGGATAGCGGTAACTGTCCAGATAGTCGAGGTAGTCGAGATCGCCCAGCACTTTTTTCAGCGAGCGGATCAGTGGCGTCACCAGCAGGCGACTGACACGACCGTTCATGCGCCCATCCGCGACACGGGCGTAAAAGCCTTTGCAGAATTCGTAGTTAAAGCCGGGATTGGCCACTGGATAAAACAACTGAGCAAGCAGCCGACGGTCGTAGGTGAGAATGTCGCAGTCGTGCAGCGCAATCGCCTCGCTCTGCCCCGACGCCAGCACATAACCGAGGCAATACCAGACATTCCGCCCCTTGCCCGGTTCTTGCGGCGATAATCCTCGCGCCTGGAGACGCTCATCAATGGCGCGCAGCCGTGGGCCATCGTTCCACAGCACACGGTGCGGTTGAGGCAAGCGGCTGAAAAATTTCAGCGCATGTCGATACTGCGCTTCGTCAGCCTGATCGAGGCCGATAATAATCTCATTGATGTAGGGCACCTTGGCGATCTCATCAATGATGTGACCAAGAGCCGGCCCCTCCAGCTCAGAAAACAACGATGGTAATACCAACGCCATCGGACGGTGCCGTGCGAAGCCACTCAGCTCGGCTTCCAGTGCCTCGATGGGCCGGTCAACAAGATTATGAAGTGTGGTAATGATGCCGTTCTGATAAAAATCAGCCATGGTACTGCATTCCCCTTATTGTTGTGTCTGACAGGACCGCCCGGCATTGGCCACCCTATCATTCCGCAAGCCTCGTTCGCGATCCGGGGCCTGCGCAGTATTAAGGCATTTTCCGTGCCGCCTGCCCCTATAGCTTATAACAAGGCCAACAAACTGCTATTCCACCCCGCCGGACCACATTCGTCGGTAATGTGTATCCGCCCTGAGGGAGCCGGCACGAGTGGCGGCTCATGGTGGGCAGAGCGGATAATCACCCCTTCGTCCGCCAGTGCAAGCATGGCGACATCGTTCTCCCCGTCCCCCAGTGCAATACAGCGTGGCGCAGTACACCCGGGAATTAATCTGGGCGCCAGCCAGCGCATGGCGCGCCCCTTATCGCAGTCACCAATGATGTGAGTAAACCGCCCGCCACGAAGTGCCTGCAAGCCTTCAGCGGCAAGCATGTCAGAAAATGCCTGCCAGTTGGCATCACTTCCCTGCCATACAATCGGCTCAGAATACTCGCGCTGCAGTGCCAACACCGCCCCCTCCGGGGGCAAGCCGGTCAGCTCGCACACTTTCGGTGCATCCATATCGGAAAATCCGGTGAAAACCGGGCCATGTTCCTCACGCCAGTCTCGAATCACACGCAGAATATGCTGACGCCCGGGAGCCAGCGCTTTGACTTTCCCCCAAGGCGATGACTCCAGGCCCTCAGGCTCCGCCACCACGGCGTTCTCTGGAAAAACCACCGCAGCGCCATTTTCAACAATATACGGGTAGGGATTATTCAGATGCTGGCGCAGCTCTGCCAGCTCAGCGGCCGTTTTGCTGGTATTAAGTATCCAGGGAATTTGCTGGTCATCCAGCGTTGCAAGGGCCTCTGCCGCAGGGGCAAAGGAATAGTTATCATGATCGAGAAGGCTGCCATCAAGGTCGGTAAAAACGGCGGTGTTTGCGGTCACCCAGGACTCCCTTTGTAGCTCAACGAAACAATACTGCGGCGCTCATCCATCGTCATCACCGCATCGGCTCGCGCAGGTAATACGCTTAATGCATGTCGGGTCAGGCGTTCATAATGACTGACAAAGCGGAGAATTTCAGCCGAACTCATAAAGTGAGCGCTGTCATCATCGGCACGCCGGGCCGCCATTTTCTGCTCCTGTTCTTCCCGCCAGCTCGCAACACAGTCGAAGCTTGGCGCTTTTAACATCAGCAAGCAGTCAAGCTCTGCAAACAGCTGTTGATAGCTCCCGGCAAGCTGATCATTGACCCAGCGCCGCCAGCGGCCATCGCTATCTTCCTCGGCTTCCAGTGCATTAATCGGATCGGCGAGCTCTGATTCCGCCTGCGGCGGCACCCCGAGGCACCAACCCTCCAAAATAATGACATCCACAGCGCCAACACGCGGCCAGTCAACGACTTCACAGCGATCGTCCCGCGCTTTATCGAACCGCGGCAGTGCCGTGGGGCGACCCGCGCGCAAGTCCTCCAGTGTTCCCAACGCGAGCGGCAGGTCATGCGTGCCCGGCACACCGCGTGTAGCCAACAGCGGATGCTGATGACTACCAAGACGCAGGCGCTCACCGCGCGGCAGATAAAAATCGTCCAGCGAGAGGCAGGCAACTCGCTTGCCGCAATGACGCCGCAAATACCACTGATAAAAGGCAGCAAGGGTAGACTTACCGCTGCCCTGTGCCCCGTGGATACCCAGCACTTTCGGCGCCGACAACTCGACAGCCAACCAGCGCTGAATAAAGGGTAGAAAATACTGGTCGACCTGCTGGCAATAGCTGGCTGGCAACGATTCGCTGCGCAGAAACTCATCAATTCCGGTCAAATCCGACATGGCTTGTCCCTCCCGGTCGCTCAGTCCGCCGACACTCAGGCACAGCGTAACCGATCTTTTTGACAGTGCGATGCACTGAGATGGGAAGACGTTAAGCAGATTTCTTGCCAGTGCGGCAAAAAGGGGGGGAAGGCAGCCGGACAGGAAGCACTCCAGTCCGGCAAACGATTAATGCACGTGGCCGTGCTCAATCTCTTCTGCAGATGCTTCGCGAACGTCGGCGATATTGACATCAAAATGCAGTGTTTGACCCGCCAGAGGATGATTGGCATCAACGGTAACATTTTCGTCGTCCACCGCTTTTACTACGACCAACTGTACTTGGCCACCCGCACCCTGGGCTTGGAACTGCATGCCAACTTCGATCTGGTCCACACCCTGGAAAGCGTCGCGAGGAACAGCTTGAACCAGCTCTGGGTTCACTTCGCCGTAGGCATCAGCAGGCTGAACTGTCACTTTCAGTGCATCGCCGGCAACTTTGCCTTCCAGTTCGCGCTCCAGCCCGGGGATGATACCACCGTGACCGTGCAGGTATGCGAGCGGCTCACCGCCCTGAGATGAATCCAGCTCTACCCCGTTGTCGTCGGTGAGCGTGTAGTGAAATGCCACCACGCAATCGTTGGCAATGTTCATGGGAACCTCCCGTTAAAATGAGGCGGCAAGCATGACAGCTTTACCCGCCGAGGTCACCCCGCGGGCCCGCTGAGAGCCGACTTTCCGGGACTTTTGCCAAGCTCATCCGTGCTCGATCATCTCCTGCCCCATATCAACAATGCGGCGGCGCAGCCAGATATGGCCTGGGTCGTGTTGCAACAGCGGGCTCCACGCCAACTTCAACTCGATGGGAATGATCATAAACGGCGGTTTACGCACTGCCAGGCGAGAGTCATCCGCATACAACTTGGCAACCTGAGTAGGCAGCGTCGCAATGAGATCAGGATGGCGAGCCAAGAGCGCGGCAACTTGATAGTGGCGGGTAAACACGCGAATCTGCCGCTCGTGCCCCACTTCAGCCAAGGCCTCGTCGACCCAGCCCAAACGCTGACTGTCGCGATGACTCATACCACGCCCCACACCCATGCCGGTTTTACTCACCCAGATGTGTGGCGCGGCCAGAAAAGCCTCCATATCAAAATTTTCCAAGGCTTTGTTTTCGCTGCTCATCAGGCAGGAGAAGCTGTCTCGCCATACCGTCGCCTGGTGAAATGACTGCGGCAGGCGATCAAAGCGGTTTACCGCCATATCAATCTTGCCCTGCTCCAGATCCTGAAAGGTCACGTCGGAGGGCGTGAGGATATCCAAAGTGATATTCGGTGCCTCATCCCGGAGCTTGAACAGCAAACGCGTAAGCAGCGTAGACTCGGCATAATCGCTGGCCATCACCCTGAACACCCGATTGCTGCGAGTCACCTCAAAGTCGGAAACCGGCAGCACCGCCTGCTCCACCGAAGCCAGAATATTTCGCACCTGCGGCTGAAGCTCCAGCGCTCGCTCGGTGGGCGTCATGCCCTCACTGGTACGCACTAGCAGCGGATCGTTGAACAGATCACGCAGGCGGCGCAGGCCATTACTCAATGCAGGCTGAGTAATGCCCAATTGCTCAGCCGCGCGCGTCACATTCTTTTCCCGCAGCAACACATCCAGATACACCAGCAGGTTGAGATCGATACGCGATAAATTCATGATAGGAATAGCTCCGAAGGGCTGCATAACACAGGATGATTATGCTCATTTTATCGCCAGCTCGCCAGCATTGCTGACGCGCCTGCGACACTCGTGGCCGAATATCAGACAAAAAAAGGCCCGGAAGAACCGGGCCAAGCCTCACTGACAGGAAAAAGTGGCGGCGGCGCTTAGGCGCCGTGCTTCGCCTTGAACTCAATACGACGGCGGTGGAGAACCGGCTCGGTGTAGCCGTTGGGCTGTTTGCAGCCCTCGAAGACCAGCTCGCAGGCGGCCTGGAAGGCCACACTGTCGTCAAAATTGGGAGCCATGTTGAGGTAAGCCGCATCACCGGCGTTCTGACGGTCAACGACGGCCGCCATACGCTTCATGGTCTCCATCACTTGCTCTTCCGTGCAGATGCCATGGCGCAGCCAGTTGGCAATGTGCTGGCTCGAGATACGCAGTGTTGCGCGGTCTTCCATCAGGCCTACATCGTTAATATCCGGCACTTTCGAACAGCCAACACCCTGGTCGATCCAGCGAACCACGTAGCCCAGAATCCCCTGTGCATTGTTGTCCAGTTCGTTCTGAATTTCCTCGGCGGACCAGTTGGTCTCAGCCGCAACCGGGAAGGTCAGAATATCGTCCAGTGATGCGCGTTGACGCTTAGCAATCTCTTCTTGCTGGCTGCGCACATTCACGTCGTGATAGTGCATCACATGCAGCGTCGCCGCGGTGGGTGATGGTACCCAGGCACAGTTGGCACCGGCTTTCGGGTGACCGATTTTGGCCTCCATCATTGCCGCCATTTCATCGGGCATCGCCCACATGCCCTTACCGATCTGCGCACGACCACTCAAGCCACAAGCCAGACCGATATCCACGTTCCAGTCTTCGTAGGCGCTGATCCACGCCTGCTGCTTCATGTCGGCTTTGCGCACGAAGGCGCCCGCTTCCATGCTGGTGTGAATTTCGTCGCCGGTGCGATCCAGGAAGCCAGTATTGATGAAGATCACGCGCTCTTTGGCTGCGGCAATACAGGCCTTAAGATTAACCGTAGTGCGGCGCTCTTCATCCATAATGCCGATTTTCAGGGTGTTGCGAGCCAGTCCGAGAGCATCTTCTACGCGGCTGAACAGTTCGGCAGCGAAAGCCACTTCCTCGGGGCCGTGCATTTTCGGCTTAACGATGTACACGCTGCCTTTACGCGAGTTGCGAACACGACCGTTACCCTGCAAGTCGTGCATGGAAGCCAGCACTGTAACCATGGCATCCATAATGCCTTCCGGCACTTCATTGCCATCGGCATCCAGAATGGCTTCGTTCGTCATCAGGTGGCCAACGTTGCGCACGAGCAGCAGCGAGCGGCCGTGCAAGGTTTTCTCACTGCCGTCAGGCGCGGTGAATACACGGTCTTCCACCATGCGGCGGGTCAGGGTTTTACCGCCCTTTTCGAAACGCTCTTCCAGGTCACCCTTCATCAGACCCAGCCAGTTGCGATAGACCACAACCTTGTCGTCAGCATCGACGGCAGCCACGGAGTCTTCACAGTCCTGAATGGTGGTCAGTGCTGCCTCCAGGCAAACATCCTTCACGCGTGCCGCGTCGGTCTTGCCAATAGGGTGCTCGCCATCAATTTGAATATCGATGTGCAGACCATTGTTAATCAGCAGCACATTGCTGGGCGCTTCAGCACTGCCCATATAGCCGGTAAATTTCTCAGGGCTTTGCAGGCCTGTTGTCGAACCGTCTTTCAGCGTTACCCGCAGACTGCCGTTGTCGATGCAATACGCGGTGGCGTCGGCATGACTGCCCGCCGCAAGCGGAACGTGCTTATTCAGAAAAGCTTTAGCGTAGGCAATGACTTTGTCGCCACGCACCGGATTGTAAGCTTTGCCCTTCTCTGCGCCACCTTCTTCGGAAATAACATCAGTGCCGTATAATGCATCGTAGAGGCTACCCCAGCGCGCGTTGGCGGCATTGAGTCCGAAACGAGCGTTCATTACCGGTACAACCAGCTGAGGGCCAGCCAGGGTGGCAATCTCGTCGTCTACGTTTTCCGTAGCAATGCTAAAATCAGCGGGTTCGGGAAGCAGGTAGCCAATGTCGCTCAGGAACTGCTTGTAAGCGGCCGCATCGAAGTTAGCGGCATTGTCGTGGTGCCACTGGTCGATCTGAGCCTGAATAGCGTCGCGCTTGGCAAGCAGTTCGCGGTTGCGGGGCGCCAGGTCACGGATAATGTCTGCAAAAGCCGTCCAGTACGCATCGGTGTCCACGCCGGTGCCCGGAGCAATCTCCTCATTGACCAAGCGATAAAGCAGCTCGGCAATTTGTAAACCACTATGCTGAACCCGGTTGGTCGACGCAGACATGGGAACTCCTTAAAACTGGTTAGCGACGCTCATTGGAAAACGGTGAAATGGGTAATCCCTCACCTAATGTAGCCCACATCCTAGCCAGCGGGGGATAATTCTACAAATTTATCCATATTATTATTGTTATTTCACAAATGAATGAAGCGACTTCAAGTCGATCCCTATAGAAAGGAAGCAGCACCTCGCATCCAGCCATTTTGTTATAACAGATAGAATCATGATCACCAGAATTTATTATTCTCAATAAAAATAACGATCATAAAAACTATAAATTAGGTAAATCTTAAAATTCCTCCTACACTTCCCTCCGTCACTATCACTTGTCCTCACTTTAGGAAGGGATCGACCATGTCACAGTATCAAAAAGACATCGAGGCTATCGCTAGCCTGCGCGAAGCAATGGGAAGCGGCTGGAGAGACATCACTCCCGAGTACGCGGCTCGTATGAAAACCCAGAACCGTTTCAAAACGCACCTGGACATCGCCAAATACACTGCCGGCATCATGCGCAAAGACATGGCCGACTACGATGCTGACACTGCCAAGTACACTCAATCTCTGGGCTGCTGGCACGGCTTCATCGGTCAGCAAAAGCTGATCTCTATCAAAAAGCACTTCGGCCACACTGACAAGCGTTACCTGTACCTGTCTGGCTGGATGGTTGCTGCACTGCGTAGCGAGTTCGGCCCTCTGCCCGACCAGTCTATGCACGAGAAAACCACCGTTGCTGACCTGATCCGCGAGCTGTACACCTTCCTGAAACAAGCCGACGCTTGGGAACTGAACCACCTGTTCCGCGATCTGGATGCCGCGCGCGACGCTGGCGACAGCGCAAAAGAAGCTGAGATCATCAGCAAGATCGACAACTACGAAACTCACGTTGTGCCCATCATTGCTGATATCGACGCTGGCTTCGGTAACGCAGAAGCGACTTACCTGATGGCCAAGCAAATGATCGAAGCGGGTGCTTGCTGTATCCAAATCGAAAACCAGGTTTCTGACGAGAAGCAGTGTGGCCACCAGGACGGTAAAGTTACTGTTCCTCACGCCGACTTCCTGGCGAAAATCCGCGCGGTACGCTACGCGTTCCTGGAGCTGGGTATCGACGACGGTGTAATCGTTGCTCGTACTGACTCTCTGGGTGCTGGCCTGACCAAGCAAATCGCGGTTACCAACGAGCCGGGCGACTTGGGCGACCAATACAACGCTTTCCTCGATGGCGATTACATCACTAGCGCTGACGAAATCCAAAACGGCGACGTGGTTGTTAAATCTAACGGCAAACTGCTCAAGCCCAAGCGTCTGCAAAGCGGCCTGTTCTGCTTCAAAGAAGGCTCCGGTGAAGACCGCGTTGTTCTGGACTGTATCACCAGCCTGCAGAACGGCGCCGACCTGCTGTGGATCGAAACCGAGAAACCTCACGTTGGCCAAATCGGCGGCATGGTAAACCGCATTCGCGAAGTGGTACCCAATGCGAAGCTGGTTTACAACAACAGCCCATCGTTCAACTGGACCCTGAACTTCCGTCAGCAAATCTTTGACGCGTGGTCAGCTGAGGGCAAAGACGTTTCTGCCTACGATCGTGCTCGCTTGATGAGCGCCGACTACGACGCCACAGATCTGGCGGCAGCCGCTGACGAGAAGATCCGCACCTTCCAGGCCGACGCATCTCGTGAAGCCGGTATTTTCCACCACTTGATCACTCTGCCGACTTACCACACTGCGGCACTGTCTACTGATCAACTGGCGAAAGGCTACTTCGGTGACCAAGGCATGCTGGCTTATGCTGGCGGCGTACAGCGCAAAGAAATCCGCGAAGGCATCGCGACCGTTAAGCACCAGGATATGGCTGGTTCTAACATCGGTGACGATCACAAAGAGTACTTTGCTGGTGACGCTGCGCTGAAAGCTGGCGGTAAAGACAACACCATGGGCCAGTTCGAGAACATCTAATCGGCAATTGGTGTATAAAAAGGGGCGGCAGCGATGTCGCCCCTTTTTTTGTATCTACTCACCAGCGCCAAAACCACCGCAACACAGGGAGTTTGCAATGACCATATCCACCCCCGACCTCTGCGACGAACACGGCGACGACGTTCGCGTACTGGAACTGTCACTGAAACACTACGGCGCCATCCATCACTTTGGCGGCGAAGTGGTCACTATCAAATGCTTTGAAGATAATTCGCTGGTAGCCGAACAGGTCAAACAACCCGGTGATGGCCGCGTGCTGGTCGTTGATGGCGGCGCGTCCCCACGTCGCTCATTATTGGGCGATAACCTGGCGGGCGCGGCGGTGAAAAACGGCTGGTCCGGCATTATTATCTACGGCTATTTGCGCGACGTAGAAGAAATTGCCCCCATGTCACTGGGTGTCCTGGCACTGGGGAGCGTACCGCGCAAAACTGACAAGCGTAACGAGGGGCAACTGAATGTCCCGCTGCACTTTGGCGGCATTACCATCGCCCCTGGCGACTTTGCCTACGCTGACGAAACCGGTGTTATCTTCGCCGAAAAAGCGCTGGTAAGCTAAACCAACTGCGGGGGAGCGACACTCCCACCCCGCGACAATGACGTCACAATAACAGGATGCACACCATGAAACTGGGACTACTACTGGGATACTCGGGCGCTAAATTGAAATTGCCCATGGACGATATCAAACACGCGGAATCATTGGGCTTCGACTCAGTGTGGACAGCAGAAGCCTACGGCTCTGACGCCGTCACTCCCGCCGCCTGGATTCTGGCTCAGACCGACAAAATTAAAGTCGGCACCGCCATCATGCAAATGCCAGCACGTTCTCCGGCGATGGCAGCCATGACCGCCATGAGCCTGGACCACCTTTCCGATGGTCGCTTTATTGTCGGTCTCGGCGCCTCCGGCCCACAGGTCGTCGAAGGCTGGCACGGCGTGCCTTACGGCAAGCCAGTCACCCGCACCCGCGAATACATCCAGATCATGAAGCAGATCTTTGAGCGCAAAGGCCCAGTGGAATTCGACGGCAAAATGTATCAGATGCCAAACAAAGGGGAAGGCACTACCGGCCTGGGCAAGCCACTGAAATCCATCTTGCACGGCGACCCCAGCATCCCTATTTACACCGCTTCGATTACTCCGGCAGGCGTCGCAGCCTCTGCTGAAGTGGCCGACGGTGTGTTCCCGGTGTGGATGAGCCCGGAGAAGTATTCCGTACTGGAGCCCAGCATCAATAAAGGCCTGGAAAAAAGCGGGCGCACGAAAGCCGACTTCGATGTCGCCCCCTTTGTCGGCGTCATCATGGATGACAATCTCGATGGCTGCCGCTACTTCATCAAGGACTTCCTGGCTCTTTACATAGGCGGCATGGGCGCCAAGGGTAAAAACTTCTATACCGACTACGCCACGCGCATGGGTTACGGCGACGCGGCTGAAAAAGTACAGGATCTGTACCTGGCCGGTAAAAAAGACGAAGCCCGCGATGCCATTCCCAATGATTTGGTAGATGAAATTGCCATGGTTGGCCCTGAAGCCCGCATTCGCGAGCGCGCCAAAGACTGGAAAGCGGCCGAGCAACGCGGCGAAGTCGGCACCATGATCCTCAACTGCCAGCAAGCAGAAGCACGGGAAGTGATGGCCGACTGCTTCCTGTAAAACACGTCGCCCGGCCGATGACCGGGCTTCGTTTTTCCATAAAAGTCGGGCAGACTGCACGCAGACCAACGGCCCACAGGACAGACCCTCGCAATGACTGCTGTTACCCGTCGCCTCGCCATGGCCATTCTGAATGGCTTTGATGCGTTTTTTGCCGAATTCAAAAACATCACGCTGGGTGCGCAGGCGCGATTCGAAGCCGCTGACTGGCACGCCTCCCAAGCGGCAATGCAGGCGCGATTGAACCTCTGGAAGCAAAAGCGGGTTATTGTGGCGGAAGCTGCCTACACCATTACCGGCGGCAGCGTAGAAAACCGCGATCACTGGGAAATCGCCAAGCAGGAATACGCTGAGCTGATTCAAAATCACGACAATTTCGAGATCGCCCAGTCTTTCTTTAACTCGATTTACTGCTACGTGTTCAAGCACGAAAAAATACGCGACCAGCACACCTTTGCCACCACCTCCGTCGGCCACCGAGGACCGATGGACAGCGACTCGATCCTGCGCCGCTATCACTTCAACGGTGAAAATGGCTCGTCGATTATCCGCCAGATGCTCGATGACTGTGAGTTCAATACGCCCTGGGAAGACCAGGAGCGCGACATCAACTTTATGATGAATGTCGTCAACGACGAATTGATCCCACGCATTCCCCGCGGCACGGGCGACATCTGGGTGGAAACCCTGGAATCGCTGTTCTTCCGCAACAAGGCCGCCTATCTCGTGGGCCGCGTTTACAGCGGCAGTTTCAGCCTGCCCTTTGTGCTGCCGATCCTGCACTCGGAAGAGGGCCCACTGTATGTGGATACCCTGCTCTACGACCCCGACGACATCTCGATTCTGTTCAGCTTCAGCCGCAGCTATTTTATGGTCGACGCCTCCATTCCCTCGGAGTATGTCGCCTTTTTGAAACGGCTGATGCCCCACAAGGAAACCTTCGAGCTGTATAACGCCATCGGCATGCAGAAACACGGCAAGAGCGAATTCTTCCGTTTCGCTGTGGCCGACACGCTGGAAAGTGACGCTCCTTATGTCATCGCGCCGGGCATCAAAGGTATGGTCATGCTCGTGTTCACCCGCCCGGATTTTGGCTATGTATACAAGGTGATTAAAGACCGATTTACACCGCCCAAGGAAATGACACGAGAACATGTTAAAAAGTGTTATAGCCTGGTTAAACGCTGGGATCGCGGTGGTCGCATGGCCGACACCCAAGAGTTCAACAACCTTGCCTTTGATCGCCGCCGCTTCTCTGACGAGTTGATTGAAGAGCTCTACAAGGAAGCGCCCTCGTTGGTTGAGGAAAATGGTAACGTGCTGATCCTCAAACACGTGTACATCGAGCGCAAAATGACACCGCTCAACCTGTACCTGAAAGACTGCGATGAGCAACAGCTTTACAGCATCATGGACGAGTACGGCACCGCGATTAAGCAACTTGCCGCCGGTAATATTTTCCCCGGCGATATGTTGCTGAAAAACTTCGGGGTCACCCGTCACGGTCGAGTCGTATTCTATGACTACGATGAAATCTGCCCGCTGACAGATTGCAACTTCCGCAAACTCCCCGAGCCGAAAACTGAGGAGCAGGCGATGGCCACCCAGCCCTGGTACGAGGTGAAGCCCGAGGACGTTTTCCCGGAGGAATTCCGCCTGTTCTTTTCCGGGAACCAGCGCGCCAAAAAAGTCTTCGACGAGCTGCACAGCGACCTGTATGACCCAGGGTACTGGCAAAGTCTGCAACAAAAAATCCGCGACGGCTTTGTGGCAGATGTGTTCCCCTATCGGAAGAAGCAGCGATTCCAGCAACGCGTCGAAGGCTACAACAGCCAGAGTGACTAGGCAGCTTCGCGCAGACATAAAAACGGCGCCTGCAAGGCGCCGTTTTTATGTGCAACGTTTATACAGGATTAAAACTGTACGCGGCCGCTGATACCAATAGAGTCGGTATCCAGATCGCCGACAAAGCTGCGTCGGAAGTCGGCTGCCACAGAAATCTGGGGAGCGACATAAAGGCGAATGCCCGCACCGAGAATCGCACCGCTGTCATCGCCGCGATCGTAGTCAGCATAGGCAAAACCGCCATAGAGGTTACCTTCGACATTATTGGTCAACCAGGTACGCGACATGGCGCTCGCCGTCAGCGTATCGCTATCACCGCTCCCGCGATCGGGATCAAGATAGCTGTAGTCCACCGCCAGCACCAGATCACTGCGCTGGGAAATCGACATGGGGTGACCAACCCCCAGACTGATGACATCGGCCTCACCTGGCTCAAAATCCAGTGAGCCAAGCGAGCCGCGAATGAAAACATCACTATTCAGTGAAAGCGAACCCCCGCCGTAGATATAGTCGCCATCGTTATCGTCCACTTCCACATCAGCCACACCCAATTCGGCATAGTTGTAGCTGAATTCCTTGGCGAGCAGCGGGCTGCTAAAACCAATACCCAGCAGCGCCAATGGCAGGGTGATTTTCAATGTTTGTCGATTCATGAGCTCTCTCCTTTTGGGATGAAGATGCCCTTTAGACGCGAACAGAGAACAGCGTTCCCCGACAGAGATGACTTTGTGACGCAGGATTCGAAATCAGGAAAAAACAGACAAAACAGGGAACTACAGCCACCTCCACGAGTCTGCCTGAACTATTGTTCAAGCAGAAAGCTTACCGGGCCGTCGTTGACGAGACTCACCTGCATATCCGCCCCGAACTGCCCGCACGCGACGGTCTCGTGGCGCGCTCGCAACCAGGCCAGCCCCTGCTCATATAAGGCCTCGGCATCCGCCGGAGCCGCTGCAGTAGAAAAGCCAGGACGGCGCCCTTTGCTGGTCTCCGCCGCCAGCGTGAACTGGGAAACCAGTAGAATGCCGCCACCGATATCTCGCAGCGATAAATTCATCCGGCCATCTTCGTCGGCAAACACCCGATAGTTGAGAATACGCTCAAGCAGCTTCTCCAGCCGACCGGCATCATCTCCCCGCTCCACACCGAGAAACACCAGCAGCCCCTGCTGAATTTCTCCCACACACTGCGCATTCACATCCACACGGGCCTGACGCACACGCTGTAATAAGGCTTTCATCGTACTCCTGACGGGTTGGCTAAATACTCAGGCACCTTCGCCGTTAAACTGCCTCGCCAGCAATACGGCAATTTCCTCGGTAGCTTTTATGAGTGCATCGGTAATGCCGGGCTCGAAGGCAGAATGCCCCGCCTCGCGTACGACCAACAGCTCTGAAGCCGGCCAGCGCTCGTGAAGATACTGGGCATTATCGAGCGGACAAATCATATCGTAGCGGCCGTGGACGATCACGCCGGGAATCTCCGCAATGGCGTCGAGGTTTTCCAGTTGCCGCTGCGCCAGCAGGAAAGCGTCGTTGAGGAAGAAATGATTTTCGATGTGCGACATCGCCACCGCACTGTGGGTGTCCATAATCTGGGCCTCCAGATCATGGCTGGGGCGTAGCGTCGAACAACGTGCCTCCCAGTGACACCAAGCTTTGGCTGCCGACATGCGGGCCAACTCATTATCACCGTGCAGTTGCCGATGATAGGCTTCCATCCAATTTTCATCGCCTTGGCGGTGTGCGGCTTCGTCAAATTCCTGCCAGTAATCGGGGAATAAACGACTGGCCCCGCCCTCTGAATAAAACCACTGCAGGTCCTGCGGGCGGCAGAGAAAAATTCCCCGGAGTATCATCGCCAGCACCCGCTTCGGGTAGCGCTGGGCGTATACCAGACTCAGCGTGGAACCCCAGGAACCGCCGAACAGCATCCATTGGTGAACGCCCAAATGCTCGCGGATGGCCTCCATGTCCTCGACCAGCGCCAAGGTATGATTCTCGTCCAGACAGGCATGGGGGGTTGAGCGACCACAGCCGCGCTGGTCAAACAGGATGATGCGATACACATCGGGGTCGAAAAAGCAGCGACCTTTGGGACTGCAACCCCCGCCCGGCCCACCGTGCACGAACAGCACCGGAATGCCATCCGGGTTGCCGGACTCTTCAATATAAAGCTGATGAGGGGGCTGCACCGACAGGTGCTGCGTTTTATAAGGTTTGATATCGGGATATAGAGCCAGCATAACCACGCCTGAGCAGACAACAACAAGGTTGCCTGTCAGTGTAGCGCAGTCGGGCGGCGTCTGCCGCACCGACTGCCTTGGCGTTTACTTGGCGGCGCGTTTGCGCTCGTTTTCGGTCAGCAGCTTCTTGCGCAGACGAATGCTCTTGGGTGTCACCTCGACCAGCTCGTCGTCCTCGATGAACTCCAGCGCCTGCTCAAGTGTGTGACGGACTGGCGGCGTCAGCGTCAGCGCATCGTCGGTACCGGACGCTCGCACGTTGGTCAGCTGCTTGGCCTTGGTCGGGTTTACCACCAGGTCATTGCTGCGGCTGTGCAGACCAATAATCTGGCCTTCGTAGATCTCTTCGGCATGACCGAGAAACAGACGACCGCGATCCTGAAGATTAAACAGGCCGTAGGCCAGTGTCTTACCTTTCACCATAGAGACCAGGACGCCGTTCTGGCGACCGGCCATTTCGCCGCCCTTCACCTCACCGTAGTGATCGAAGACGGTGGTCATAATGCCGCTGCCAGAAGTCAGCGTCAGGAACTGGCCACGGAAACCAATCAGGCCGCGAGCCGGCGCAATAAACTCCAGCTTCACGCGACCTTTGCCATCGGGCTCCATGTTGGTCAGCTCAGCACGACGCAGGCCCAACTCTTCCATTACGGCGCCTTGATGCTGCTCTTCAACATCAATCACGACCTGCTCGTAAGGTTCTTGCAGTACACCGTCGATTTCTTTCTGAACCACTTCCGGACGCGAAACCCCCAGCTCAAAACCTTCGCGGCGCATGGTTTCGATCAGTACCGAAAGGTGCAGCTCACCACGACCTGACACTTTGAACTTATCGGGGCTGTCGCCCTGCTCAACACGCAGCGCCACATTGTGGATCAGCTCCTGATCCAGACGATCTTTGATATTGCGCGAGGTGACAAACTTTCCTTCTTTACCCGCAAACGGCGAGTCGTTGACCTGAAAGGTCATGCTGACCGTAGGCTCATCCACACTCAGTGGCGGCAACGCTTCAGGGGTCGACGGCGCACACAGCGTGTCGGAAATATTCAGGCCTTCAATACCGGTGATACAGACAATATCGCCCGCTTGAGCGCGCTCAACTTCCACGCGCTCCAGCCCGTGGTAACCCATAATGGTCAACACGCGCCCTTTGCGCTGTTTGCCGTCAGCACCAACCACCACAACCTGCTCGTTGGGCTTCATGCTACCGCGAGTAATACGGCCCACACCGATAACACCGACATAGCTGTTGTAGTCCAGCGCCGAAATCTGCATTTGCAGCGGGCCGTCAATATCGACTTCAGGCACGGGGACTTTATCCACGATCATTTCAAACAGCGGCGTCATGTCATCCGCCAGTTGATCCGGTTCCATGCCCGCCACACCGTTCAGTGCCGACGCATACACAATGGGGAAGTCCAACTGCTCATCGGTGGCGCCGAGGCGGTCAAACAGATCAAAGACCTGATCGATTACCCAGTCCGGACGCGAACCGGGGCGGTCAACCTTGTTAACGACCACAATCGGCTTCAGGCCACGCTCGAAAGCTTTCTGGGTCACAAAGCGGGTTTGCGGCATGGGGCCGTCTACCGCGTCGACCAGCAGCAATACCGAGTCCACCATCGACATCACGCGCTCGACCTCACCACCGAAGTCGGCGTGTCCAGGGGTATCCACGATGTTAATACGATAGTCGTTCCAGCGAATCGCCGTATTCTTGGCCAGGATGGTGATACCGCGCTCTTTTTCCTGGTCGTTGGAGTCCATGATGCGCTCGGCATCCTGGTTGCGGCGATCAAGCGTACCGGACTGGCTCAACAGCTTGTCCACCAGTGTGGTTTTGCCGTGGTCAACGTGGGCGATGATCGCGATATTGCGCAACGCGGAAATAGAATCTGACATACAGGGTCGCTCGGAAGATGGACGAATTGAATCTGTCACCTTCTTCATGGCGAGCAGATATTAGAAAGCCCGCGATTATACCTGCCTTTGAGGCAATCGAACATGCATTTGCGGCGATCTCCCAGCGTAAATAGTGATCATCAACTACACTGGCTGCGACCCATAAAAATGACATAACAGGGATTCTGCGCTTATGGAAAATACCCATCTGGTCGTGGGCGCCAACGGCTTTCTGGGATCGCACGTCGTGCGCCAGCTGCTGGAGGCCGGGAACACCGTGCGGGCAGGCGCGCGAGCCACCGCCGATCTGCGCGCACTGCAGGGCCTCGACTGCGAAGTTGCCCACATTGACCTCGATCACCCCGAGAGCCTCCACACCGCGCTGCAAGGTGTCTCACATGTGTATTACTGCATTGTCGATACCCGAGCCTGGCTGCTCGACCCTGCCCCGCTGTTTGAAACCAATGTACAGCGCCTGAAACAGGCGCTCGCCGTCTTCTGCCAGCACCCGCTGGAACGATTTGTGTTTACCAGCACGATAGGCACCATTGGCCGCGTCGACAGCGGACTGGCTGACGAGAAGCTGGCCTGCAACTGGCAGGACCAGGGTGGCGGTTATATCAAAAGCCGGGTTGAAGCCGAGAATGCGGTACTGGAATACGCAAAAAACGACCAGCTCAACGCCATTGTTCTCTGCGTTGCGAACACCTACGGCGCTCAAGATTGGCAGCCCACACCCCACGGCGATCTGGTGAGAAAAGCCGCTCAGGGCAAACTGCCAGCCGTGATTGCCGGCACCAAAGCGGAAGTCGTAGCGATAGAAGATGCCGCCTCGGCGCTTGTCCAGGCAGGCAAACACGGCCGCATCGGGGAGAGATACATTATTTCAGAGCGCTATGCCGACATGGCTGAGCTATATCGCCACGCGGCACGCTATGCGGGCCAAAAGCCACCGGCGGTAGCGCTGCCCTTGCCGTTGATGTACGGCATTGCGACCATGGGAGATATTGCCCGCCGCCTGACCGGCAAAGACCTGAAACTGTGTCGGCAGTCACTGCGGCTCATGCATATCATGAGCCCGATGAGCCATGACAAAGCCATGCGCGAACTGCACTGGCAGCCGCGCCCCATTCACGAAGCGATCCATCGTGCCGTCGACTTTTTCTGTAAGCCACCAGCCGCATAAGCCCAAAAAAGGCGCCGCCCTGCGGCGCCAATTCCCTTAGGGCAGTTCTTTCAACAGACGACCGTTGGCCTCAGACAGCGCACGCAATACGCCCTGCTTGTAATAGGCGGGAGTCGCTTTCACCGAAATTTCCTTGCTGGAGGTGGTCTTGCCGCTAAAGAAGCCCAATGTTGAACTCAAGGCATTCACCGCTTTCGTCGCGCCACTGGTGGTGTCTTCGTTCACACCGTAGGCACCGGCGACCACCACCGGATCTTTCAAGGAGACATAGCCGCTTTTACTGAACGTGCCGCCCTGATCCAGCGTAAACACCACCGCCGCCCCCGGAATGACCTGAATGCCCTGCCCCATCGTCGTCTCTGCCGACATTTCCCGCTCATTGGTGAGGTAGTTCATCGTCACATCGGACTCACCACCGAACCAGGCAAAGTGCACAGTGTAGTGAGCACTCACCAGCGGCTTACCCACTTCCTCAGAAGCAACACCATACTGGTAGGGGAACATCATAGTACTGGAGGCTTTAACCATCTCCATTGAACTGGGCGCAAAAGTGATTGTGTCGACATTACCTACGCCCAGCACCCCTTTCATCAGCTTCGACGAGGTACTGTTGTCAAAGGCCTTTGCGTAGGGAGGATTGGGGCTCTCTTCCTTACTCACCTTATTCCAGGCCTTGCTCGCCTCCAGACCGGAACGGTTCAGCACCGTATAACCGCTGGCCGCGAGCCGCTGACGAAAGTCTTCATAGGCCTGGTCAGTAATCTGCTGGAACACGTCCTCGGAAACCCCGGTCAGACGCGCACTCATAAAGGACTTCGCGTAATCGCCTTTGTCGGCCCGGCGATCAAACATGGAGTTTTTCGCCGTGGTACCGTCCTTGTCCCGAAGGATA
The DNA here is from genome assembly GCF_984394615.1 of Spongiibacter sp. NCBI lineage: Bacteria > Pseudomonadati > Pseudomonadota > Gammaproteobacteria > Cellvibrionales > Spongiibacteraceae > Spongiibacter > Spongiibacter sp. Next base: position 51,801 of record NZ_CFHTQA010000010.1, read on the forward strand.
AATGACACGCGAAAATCCCCGATATAAACCTGCTTTTTGTCAGCGATATTCTGGGTGTTTTTGCTGTCTACACGACCGCGCTTGCTGGCTTCCGCCCCCGTCGGGTCGCCGGGACTGGCGCAAGCGGTCACCAGCGCCAAGGTAAACAGAAGCGTAATCCAGTTTTTCATGGGTATTCCCTTGCAGTGATTTTTTACCACAGGCTAGCCAGCATCACAGCAAGGGAAAAGACCGGGTTCAGGGGGGTGGCTTACGCTGACTGGCAGTCGAGAACAATCTTGCCGGTCACCTGCGCCGCATCAATACGACGGTGAGCTTCCGCGGCGTCGCGCAACGGCATCACACAGTCGATCGCTGGCGACAGCTTGCCCTCGGCAAGCAAGGCGAACAACGCAGCGACATCGGCCTTAAATTCATCGGGCTTGGCCTCGCGGCGGCTTTGGATATTGTAAAAACAGGAGGATTTGCCATCAGGAATCAGCTTCCAGCCAAGCAGCAGTTTGAAAAACCCCCAAAGCAAGCTTGGCACACGCTCCTCACCGGTGGTGAGCTGGAGCGCACCAAATCCCACTAACAGGCCGCCGCGCTTGAGGCAGCGATAGGAACGCGACCAATTTTTACCACCGATGGTGTCAAATACCACATCGACACCCTTCCCTCCGGTCCGGCGCCCCACTTCCTCAACAAAATCCTGATGCCGATAATCGATGGGAATGCCCCCAAAACGGCGCAGCAATGCATGCTTGCCTGACGACGCCGTACCGATCATGTTCAACCCCATCAACTGCCCCAGTTCCATCAACGCAGAGCCGACAGCACCACCAGCGGCATGCACCAGACAGTGACTTCCTGCAGGAATCTCTCGATAGCGAGTCAGCATCTGGTAGGCCGTCGTGTACGACAGCAACATCGCCACCGCCGCCGCAGGATCAAGCCCATCGGGGGCGGGCACCAACTGCTCGGCATCCACACACAGGTATTGGGTATACCCCCCGATCACCGACAGGTCAGCCACAGCCTGCCCGATCCGAAGTGCGGAGACGCCCTCGCCCAGCTTGTCGACAAGGCCGAACCAGTCATAGCCCAGCGTGAACGGCGGCTTATCCTTGACCTGCACATACTGCCCCTGGCGAATAATAGTGTCGGTAAAGCCGGCTCCCGCCGTGAGTATCTTGACGCGAACCTGCCCCGGCCCCGGCTCCGGCAACTGCGCGTCCTCCACGACGTCCAGACACTCCGGCCCACCAAACTCCCGCACATCAACATGTATGTATGACATCAACCGTAGCGCTCCGCCTGTCTATCCAATGCATCGAGAATCCCCGCGTGCCGCATAGCGAGAATGTCGCGGTATTCAGGGTGTGTAATGATGTAGAAGTCACCGTCGATCACGGCATCGATCACCCGTCGTCCCAGCTCCTGCGGCGACATGCCGGTCTCTACCGCCGGGGCGACCACATCGTGTTTGCGCCCGTGCTGCAAGGCAGATGGACGCAGTCGGGCAGAACTTTCAATCAAGGCCGTATTCACCAACCCCGGACACAGCACCGACACACCCACTCCCTTATCAGCCACTTCCAGCAACAGTGATTCCGACAAACCGACAATGGCAAACTTGGTGGTGCAGTACAGCCCCTCCGGTGGCCCGGATAACAAGCCACCCATCGAAGCCGTGTTGACAATATGCCCCTCGCCACTGGCCAGCATGTCAGGCAAAAACACCTTCACCCCGTGGATTGCGCCATAAAGATTGACGTCAATCAGGTAGCGCCAATCGCGGATATCCGCGTCAGCCATCTGCGCCCCAACCCACACTCCAGCGTTATTACAAAGCAGGTGCACTGCCGAAAAGGCATCGATGGCCGTCTGTCTGAGCGCTTCTACCGAGGCCAGGTTGCTGACATCGACCTGCGCAGCAATGGCTTGGGCGCCACTGGCGCTCAACTCGCCTGCCACGCGCTCGGCAGCCGCCTCATCAATATCCGCCACGACCACCGACATGCCCCGAGCCGCCGCCTCGCGGGCGATAGCTTCACCAATTCCCGAGCCGGCCCCGGTAACCACAGCGACCTTATTCTTGACTGTCTCCATACTCATCCCCTCACGCCATGGGAAACGCCACAGGACCGGCGCTACCCGGCTCGAGACCTTTCAAAATGTCATCCATCCGCTGTGCAACCTGCTCCCGCGACCCCTGCGCGTGAGTCAGCACATAAAATTGCCGCTGCCGAATCGCGTCGAAAAGCTGCTCGGCCACCGCGGCTGGCGACTGCGCGGTTTCAAAGAATGCCGCCGCCAAGGCTTCCATGTCGCGCTGCTCCCGCTGGTAATCTGGATCATTGCGCAAGGTCTCCGGCAGTGGCCGGTTACGCGCCGCCGCGTAAATCTTGGTGTCGACAAACGACGGGCACAGCACACTCACCCCCAAGGCTGACCCGGCGTTTTTCAGATCGCCAAGCAAGACCTCAGACAAGGCGACAACCGCGTGTTTGCTCACGGTATACGGCGCAGTACCCGGCGCAGACATCAAGCCGGCCACCGACGCGGTATTGATGATATGGCCGCTGCCTTGAGCCATCATCCGGCTGGTAAAGGAACGAATACCGTGGATAACCCCCCAAAGATTCGCACCCAGCACCCACTGCCAGTAGTCCTCATCCAGCTCCCAGACATTCCCGCCACCCCCAACGCCGGCGTTATTGAACAGCAAGTCCACCTGCCCGCAGCTATCAAACGCCGCGTCGGCCAGGGCCTGCACTGATGCCGCCTTGCTCACGTCAACCTGCCTGCAAAGGAGTCGTCGCTCGCTTTTTAAATTCAGCGATTTCGCCGCCTCAACCAACGCCAGCTCATCAATATCCGCCAGCACCAGATGCATCCCCAACTCCGCCGCATGGCGGGCAATAGCCAGACCTATACCACTGGCCGCGCCGGTAATAACCGCAACGCGATCGTCAAATTGCTGCATAGCACACCCCTTTTTTATTATTGGTCAGTAGCCACTCAACATGGCGTACAGCACTTGTTTTAGCCGCCGGATATGGCGCGCAAGGTAATCGGGCTCCACGTCGAACACATCTTGAATACTGAGCCCCTGCAACGCAGAGTGCACAAAAATCAGCGCATCAAGCACCTGATCGTCGGCCAGCGTACAGTCGGCAAAAATCTCACGCATACTCGCCGTACAGCTCTCGCTGATTCCCAGCGAGGCCAGCTTGGCCTGCTGCTGGGTACGCGGCTCGCGCCGCAATGCCAGCAGAATTTCCAGCGATGCCCAGCCAATGTCTTTGCTGTGATGCTGCCAAAGGGTATCGACAAAGCTGCTGATACGTTTATCCAGGCCTCCCTCCCGGAGTGAGGGAGCCGCCAGACTGGCATTCAGCGTATCGAATGAGCGCTGAATAACCTGCAGCAGCAAACGCTCCTTGCTGCCGAACTGGTGCTGAACCGCCCCCCAGCTCACGCCGGCACGCTCGGCAATCTGGCTCGAGGTGGCAGCCGCATATCCCCCCTCACAGATCAGCGAGACCACCGCCGACAGAATGTTTTCCTGCGTTTGCTGGGTTTTCTGTGCCTGCCTGCCGAGTGGCTGTGGCTGCGTCACTGCTCGTCAGCCTCGCCGAGTACCTTCAGTGAATAGTCGATCGCAAAACCGCCCTCAACCATACTGCCGTCGCCGGTGGCCAGCGACATGCGCGCCAACATCACCGAGATCCGCATCCCGGCAAAAACCAGGTAATAATGCAGTTCATCGGCGCTCAGCCCGGTCTTCTCACGCCACCGCTGCACACTCTGCTCCCGTCCCGGAATGCCTTCCAGCGGCGGAACACCCAGGCCATGGCTGAACATTTCGTCCATAAAAATCCACCAGGCAAGGTCCTGCACGGGATCGCCCATACAGAGCATTTCCCAGTCCAACAACGCCGCGACGCGGGTTTTATCTTCACTGAAAATCACATTCGCCATGCGCGAGTCCCCCCAACACAGGCGACGCGTCTGTTCTGCCGGCTGATGTCCCTCCAGCCATGTCAGCAGAGTTTCACAAGCTGGACTGCGGCGATCACCCAACGCCCAGTTCAGGTAGTGACGCCAGTACGCAAGCTGCTCGGCCAGACTCTTGGGAAACGTATGTTCATCAATGAACGCTTTCAGCGGCGGCCGATCAACAGGCACGTTGTGCAGCGCAGCCATCATATCCACCCCGGCGTTCCAGACCTGCCTGCGTTCAGCGGGCGTAGACTCACAGAGCCAGCCATCCATGTGGTAAGGAGGAATATCCGGAGGAATCAAACCGGGTGTTTTTGCCATGATGTAAAACGGCATACCCAGCACCTGCCCAGTGCTTTCCAGTGCAACCAGCGCAGGTGCCGCAATGCCGGGCACCCCACCGAGCATATCCATCACCGCATATTGCAGTGGCAAGTCGTAGTCGGGAAACACCAGCGCATCACCCTGGGCCTGCAAGCGCCCCACCATGTCTCGGCGCTCTCCACCATCAACTTCACAGCTCAGCATCACCGTAATATTCGACATACCGTTGTTTTCCGGAATCTCGAAGTCACAGATACGCACCGCCGAGCCGGGATACACCGTCTCCGCCAGCCAGCTCTCCAGCCGCTGACGTACCTCTTCGGGGTTACTGAGTTTTGGGGTGGGACGCATATCGTCGGTCACGGCTAATCACCTCTATTGCTGGGCAAAATGACGAGGGACTGGTCGTTCAACACAGCAGGGCAGCATCGCCACACCGTCATTTATTATTGGATTGTGGATATTCACGTTGTGCTGCCTGACACACAGTGTGTAACAAAAAACCATTCTTGAGAAATGTTTTTATGTGATACTGAATAGAGAATCCGGCCCAAACCAATAACAACACCGGGACACACCATGAGCACAACGCAGAAAACCACCTTCTGCCGCATCTGCGAAAATCAGTGCGGTCTGCGCGTCAGCCTCGACGGCGAACGCATCACGCATATTGAGCCCGATACTGAACATGTCGCCTCGCGAGGCTATGCCTGTATCAAGGGACTGAGCTTCCAGAACATGCGCGACAACCCCGACCGCATCACCACGCCGATGAAGCGCGACGGGGAACGCTGGCACGCCATCAGCTGGCAGCAGGCGTTTCAGGAAATCGGCCGGAAAGTCCGCCAACTGCGCGGTGATCACGGAGACGACAGCCTCGGCCTGTACTTTGGCAACCCCATCAGTTTCAGCCCCCTGATGCCAATTTTCTTTACCGGCTTTGCCCAGGGGCTTGGCACCCGAAAGCTCTTCACTACCGGCAGTCTGGACTGCAATAACAAGTTTCTGGTGAGCCAGCACATGTACGGCTCACCAATGGCACTGACCTTCCCCGACATCGATCATCTCGACTGCCTGATCATGCTGGGCAGCAATCCCTCGGTGTCGAAAATGAGTTTCATCAATCTGCCCGACCCGGTCCGTCGCCTGAAAGCCATAGAGGCGCGCGGTGGCAGCGTGATTCATATCAACCCGCGACGCACGGAAACCGCAAAAGCATTAGGTGAGCAATGTTTTATTCGCCCGGATACCGATGTATTTTTTCTGGCCGCCTTCCTGCGCGAACTGTTTGAACAGGGCGCCGTCGATCGCAAGCGCGCAAGCCAATTCATGGAAGGGCTGGAAGAACTGGAGGCCCTCGTCTCACCGTGGACCGCCGAGCGCCAGGCCGCCGTTACCGGCATCAGCGCGGATAGCCTTCGCAAACTGGTACAGCGTTACGGCAGCGCGAAGGGCGCCGCCCTCTATGGCTCGACCGGCATCAATCAGGGCAGCAATGGCAGCGTCGCCTTCTGGTTGCTGGAGTGCATCAATGCCGTCAGTGGCAATCTGGACAAACGCGGCGGCAGCCTGATGGGAAGGGGGATATTCGACTACGCCAAGGCCACCACCGGCGCCGATGATCAGGTATTTCACTCGCGCATCGGTCATACCCGCAGCTTTCTCGGCACCCTGCCCACGCCGTTGCTCGCTGACGAAATTCTCGAAGAGGGTCAGGACCGCATTCGCGGCCTGTTCGTGATCGCCGGCAACCCGCTGCTGACCAGCACCAACAGCCGCAAAACCGCCAAAGCGCTCGCCAGCCTCGAACTGCTGGTCGCCGTCGATATTCTGCGCAATGAAACCGCCGAATACGCGCACTACTTCCTGCCCGGTACGCATTTTAGCGAGCGCCCGGACATTCCCTTCACCTTCTTCAGCTTCTCCGGTCTGATGCCGGAACCGTGGTTTCAATATACCGATGCCCTGCTGCCGCCACCCGGCGACTGCCGCGACGAGAGCTGGATAATTCGCCAGCTAGCCAAGCACTGCCGCGCGCCGCTGTTTGGCTCCCGACTGCTGCAGGGCAGCATGAACATCGGCGAGAAACTGGGGCAGCTACCGGGACTCGGGGCGCGACTCACGCCGATGCCCGAGCGACTATTGGGACTCATCAGCCGCGCCGGCAAACTGGGTGGACTGGGCGCGCTGCGCAAGCACCCCCATGGCATTGCGCTGCCCGCCATTGACGGCAACAGCTACTTGGGCAAACGCGTTCTGGCCCGCAACGGCAAGGTTCAGCTCGCTCCGGCGCTACTGGTGAACCTCGCCAACGAGCGACTCGCCGACAGGTATGAACAAGCCCGCCAATCCGGCGACGGCTTTAAGCTGATCACCAAACGCGAACGCTTCAGCCACAATAGCTGGACCCACAACGATCCCGCTTACATCAAAGGCAAACGCCGACAAAACTACCTGTATATCCACCCTGACGACGCCCAAAAACTCGGCGCAAATGACGGCGAAGAGGTGGAGGTCAGCAATGAGATTGGCGCAGTGATTGCTTGCCTTGCGGTCAGCGACGATCTGATGCCCGGTACTGTCGCGCTGCCCCACGGCTGGGGCCACGAAAGCGCGAGCGGGCTGAGCGTTGCCCGTAAAACTTGCGGCGTCAACGCCAATATTCTCGCCGCCGACGGCCCCGATGCCATCGAACCCGTGTCGGGCATGGCGAAGTTTAACGGTATCGCCGTCAATATTCGGTCGACCCGGACAGCTACTGCACAGAAACTTGGGCAGTAGCAGGCTTTATGTCTACAATTCGAGTCTTTTAACCACAATAAACAAGGCAACGATTATGGCCACAGGCTCTACGCCAACATCGACCTCCGTCACCTGGGGCTCGCGGTGGACATTCATTCTGGCTGCCACAGGTTCCGCAGTCGGCCTGGGTAATATCTGGAAGTTTCCCTACATTACCGGCGAGTACGGCGGCGGCGCCTTTGTTCTGGTTTATCTGGCCTGCATTCTGGCCATCGGCATTCCGGTGATGATCGCCGAGGTGATGATCGGTCGGGCCGGCCGCACCGACCCCGCCGACGCCATGACGAAGCTTGCCCGCGAGAGTAATGCACCGCGCCAATGGGGGCTGCTGGGGGCCGTGGGCATGATCGCCGGACTGATGATCATGATGTTTTACAGCGTGGTCGCCGGCTGGGCACTGGAGTACGTTTCGCAGAGCGTGACCGGCGCCTACAGCCACCTCGACGCCACGGCAATCGAGAGCAATTTCAGCTCACTGCTGGCAAGCAGCGATCGTCAGCTGCTGTGGCATAGCGTGTTCAGTCTGGTGACGGCAAGCGTTGTGGCCGCGGGGGTCACCGGCGGCATCGGCAAGGCAGTCGATATTCTGATGCCATTACTGTTTGGCTTTCTGCTGCTACTGGTCGGCTACAGTGCCGTTAACGGCGATTTCTCTGCTGGCCTGCACTTCATGTTCGACACCGACTTCAGTCGTTTGACCAGCGAAGCCGTGCTTGTCGCGATGGGTCATGCCTTTTTCACACTCAGCCTCGGCATGGGCGCCATCATGGCCTACGGCGCCTACTTCCCCGGCCACTCCTCCATCGGCACCACCGTGCTGACCATCGCCGCCCTCGACACCATTATTGCTCTGCTCGCCGGCATGGCAATGTTTCCACTGGTATTCGCCAACGATCTCGTCCCCGGCCAGGGACCCGGCCTGATGTTTGTCACGCTGCCTATCGCCTTCTCCAATATGAGCGGCGGCATGTTCTTTGGCAGCCTGTTTTTTGCGCTGGTCAGTATCGCCGCCCTCAGTTCCTCGATCTCCCTGATCGAACCCGGCGTTGCCTGGCTGGAAAAACACGGCATCAAACGCCCGATATCCACCTTCAGCCTGGCGGGTATCGCCTGGCTTGGCGGCATCGCGTCAATCCACTCAGGAACCATTTTCAACATCCTCGACAAGCTCACCACCAACATCATGCTGCCATTGGGCGGGCTGCTGATTGCCATCTTCGCCGGCTGGATCATGCAACGCGACCGAGTGCAGGATGAAACCGGCATCAGCCACCCGCGAATATTCGCCGTATGGCGATTCGCCTTGCGTTATATTGCGCCGCTTGGAATCATCGCTATCTTTTTGCATAGCCTGGGCCTGATGGGCTGGGTAATGCACTGAGCAGCGCTTTCGAGGAGCACGCGTGAAAAACACGGCATTACGGGTATTTATTGTGGCTGGTCTGGTCCTGTTTGGCAGCCTCTATTACTACAGCGGCGAAGTGGAAGAGCACTACGAAGACAACGCCCGACGCTATCTGAGCAACGCCTTGCAACGCATCTCCAGCTGGGAGACAGATGCCCTGAAAGAAGAGCTGAGCCAGGCAACACTCAGCCATGTGAGCGACGAACAACTGGCGGCACTGGCAGAACAATACCGCTCGCTGGGGGCCTTCGACCGCATGGATGAATTGCACTTTTCCAGACTGAGCGGCGCCCTGTCACTCTTCGCCGAATCCCCCCGACTGAGCTACAGCGGTAAAATCTATTTCGAGCAGGGTGCAGCTGTCATGACCGCAACGCTGACCCTTCAGAATCAGCGATTCAAACTCTACAACTTCAACCTCAGCCGCGCCGACTAAGCACTGACATCAAGCGCCGACATCCAGCAGCGACGCCTGCAGAATATCGCGGATACTGCCCTCAATGGGCGTCGCACGATGCTGCGCATCCACATGTACCAGGGTCGCGTCACCTTCCACCACAAGCTCGCTGCCATCGTCGGTAAACAAGGCCTGGCGAAGCTGAAAGCTGCTGTTACCCAGCTTTAACAACCACGCCCGGGCGCGCAGCGGGCGACCGTGGTGCCACTCGCGTCGAAAGTTGAGACCGATCGCGGCCAGCACCAACAGAAACGGCTCGTCGCCCCAAAGTCCGTCAGCCTCCAGCCAGCGCACTCGGGCCTCTTCCAAATAGCTGAAGTAATTGACGTGATTAATATGACCGAGGCTGTCTTGATCGCCCCAACGGGGCTCGACCAAAACATCGAACAATGGCGGGACACACTGGTAGCGTTCCATATCAACCTGACTCATGACGGACGATACACCTTCACGTTGGTAAATCCCTGATCCATCAGGTGGGCAGCGTGCAAACGACTCATCACGCCCTTATCGCAATAGAGCTGATATACCCGCTTCGGATCCAGCTCCTCGGCGCGGCGATGCAGCTCGTAAAACGGCAGACATTGCACCGTGTTGCGATCGAGTTTCAGCGGCTGACGCTCCACTTCATCGGGATGACGCACATCCAGAATCACCGCCTCGGCAAGGGGAATCGGCAACACTTCCACGTCGTGACTCACCGCCTCTTCGTCGGCCAGCGCATCGATATTGACGTACTTGGCGTTGGCAATCGCCCTCTCAAGCACCCCCATATCCATCCGGGCTTCCTGCTCGGCAATGCGCTCCGGACGGGCCTTGATCGTGGGCCGCACAGAAATCACCCCGCAATACTCAGGCATATTCGCCGCAAAAGCTTCGGTACCGATTTTTGCAGCCGTGTTGATGATATCCAGCTTGTCAGCCGTAATCAGCGGCCGCAGTACCAGCGTGTCGGTAGCCTTGTCGATAATCGACAGATTGGCCAATGTCTGACTGCTCACCTGAGCCACCGCCTCACCGGTAACAAGCGCAGGCGACCCCAGCTCAGCAGCGACCTGCGACGCAGCCCTCATCATCATGCGCTTGAGGATCACGCCCATCTGAGAATTTTCGACGTTCTTGAGAATCTCGGCGACTACGTCTTCAAAGGGAACAGTGATGAATTTCACCCGGTGCGAAGCGCCGAACTTCTGCCACAGATACAGCGACACTTCTTTCACACCGATTTCATGTTCGCGCCCACCGAGGTTGAAGAAACAGAAGTGAGTGCGCATGCCACGCTTCATCACCATGTAGCTCGACACCGTGGAATCGAAGCCACCGGAGATCAGGCTCACTACCGAATCTACCGCGCCAATCGGAAACCCTCCCAGCCCTTCGTGACGCTGCTTGACGACATACAAGCGGTCTTTGCGAATTTCCAGGCGCACGACTTCGTCGGGATTCTTTAACTTCACGCCGCCCGAGGGAACATGCTGATTCAGGCCACCGCCCACATAGCGCTCAACATCGCCGGAATTGAAATCGTGCTCACCGGTCCGCTTGCAGCGCACGGCGAAGGTCTTACCTGCCAGACTGTTGCCTACTGCGTCGCGGGTCTTCTCGTAAATATCGTGCATATCCACCAGCGGATACTCGGCGACTTCGATAATGTGGGCAATTCCCGGTGTATTGACCATCACCTCCAGCAGCGACGCCAACACCGCTTCGTCATCGCTGCCGGTTTCCAGAGTAATCCGGTCCCACTCACGACCGATCTGCAGCTCGGGATCAATCGGCAGCAGCAGCTTGCGCAAATTATCACGAAGCTGCTTGATGAATTTCTTGCGGACAGGCTTGCTCTTGATGATGATTTCAGGGAAGAGCTTGACGATAAACTTCATGACGGCACCGCGGCGGAAAAGCTGCGCATTATAGCCACTCCGGGGCGAGGCTTCAGCCTCTGCCGACAACCGCAGCGCAGTGCCCACAGACATGGCGCACCAAATTAGATCACACCAGCCCAACATTGGTGCACAATTTGGGTGCGCGCGCACACTTATCTCGCAAACCGACGGTTTCTCACCGCTTTTGCATAAAATTTCGGCACAAAAATATGGCACACATATTGCTGCCTTGAGTGCGAACATGAACTGTAGAGATTTCCTCTGCTCGAAAATGCAGCTTTACAGCAGTTCACAGCCGCTGTCGCTATGCGGCACAATGCAATGAACTTATAATCGCAAAGCTTCGGCCCCTTGCCGAATCGACTAAGAAGACTCTGTTGGAGGATGTCAGTAATGTCAGAGAAGACTCTGAAGTTAATCGCCGATAATGACGTGAAGTGGGCCGACCTGCGCTTCACCGACACTAAAGGTAAAGAGCAACACGTCACTATGCCTGTAGGCGAAATCGACGCCGGCTTCTTTGAAGACGGAAAAATGTTCGATGGTTCATCTATTGCGGGCTGGAAAGGCATTAACGAGTCAGACATGATTCTCATGCCAGACGACGAAGCTTCCGTTCTGGACCCATTCACCGACGAGCCTACCATCATCGTCCGCTGCGGCATCGTTGAGCCTTCAACCATGCAGGGTTACAACCGCGATCCTCGCTCCATTGCTCAGCGCGCTGAAGATTACATGCGCTCTGCCGGCATCGCCGACAGCGCCCTGTTTGGCCCCGAGCCCGAATTCTTCGTGTTTGACGACGTGAAGTGGAAAGTGGCTATGGAAGGCGCAAGCTACGCCATCTCTTCTGACGAAGCGGCCTGGGTTTCCGGCAACAGCTTCGAAGAAGGCAACACGGGTCACCGTCCCGGCGTTAAAGGCGGCTACTTCCCCGTACCGCCGGTCGACAGCCTGCACGACCTGCGTGCCGCCATGTGTAACGCCATGACCGACATGGGTCTGGAAGTTGAAGTACACCACCACGAAGTCGGCACCGCCGGTCAGTGTGAAATCGGTGTCGGCCCGAACTCTGCCGTTAAGAAAGCTGACGAAGTACAGGTACTGAAGTACTGTGTACACAACGTGGCCCACGCCTACGGCAAAACTGCCACCTTCATGCCCAAGCCTGTTGTCGGCGACAACGGTAGCGGCATGCACGTACACATGTCTCTGAGCAAAGACGGCCAGAACCTGTTCACCGGCGACACTTACGGCGGCCTGTCTGAAACTGCGCTGTACTACATCGGCGGTGTTATCAAGCACGCTCGCGCTATCAACGCCTTCACCAATGCTTCTACTAACTCGTACAAGCGTCTGGTTCCCGGCTTCGAAGCGCCCGTTATGCTGGCCTACTCTGCCCGTAACCGCTCTGCCTCTATCCGTATTCCGTTCATCAGCAACCCGAAAGCGCGCCGTATCGAAGTTCGCTTCCCGGATCCCTCTGCGAACCCCTACCTGGCTTTCGCAGCCCTGCTGATGGCTGGCCTGGACGGCATCCAGAACAAGATCCACCCCGGCGATGCTGCTGACAAAGATCTGTACGACCTGCCTGCAGAAGAAGCCGCGGAAATCCCAACTGTTGCCTCTAGCCTGGAGCAAGCGCTGCAAGCTCTGGACGCAGACCGCGCCTTCCTGACCGCTGGCGGCGTCTTCGACGACGACATGATCGACGCTTACATCGAGCTGAAATCACAAGAGATCGAGCGCCTGAACATGACCACTCACCCTGTTGAGTTCGACATGTACTACAGCGTATAAGGCCTGGGCCTGATCGCAGAAAGCCCGCTTCGGCGGGCTTTTTTTATGCCTGCGGCAAAGACTTGCCAGCGGCGCGTTGGCATCGCACACTGAACGGAAATACCGGGACAGATGACCATGCGCCACGCTCCTACGCTGCTATTTCTATTCCTGTCACTGCTGGCTACAGCAGTTTATGGTGAGATCTACCGCAGCACTGACGAACAGGGACAAGCGGTATTCAGCGACGCGCCAAAGCCGGGCTCTACCCCTGTGGAGCTAGCCCCCACTAACACCACTCCTGCGGTGTCACCCAGCACCCAGCCACACTCATTCCCAAAAGTACTCGGCCCCGCACCTAACACACTGAACATTCAGCAGCCCGGCAATGGCCAGGTTCTGCCCAATGGCCGCACTCCCACGCCTGTCGCCGTGCGCCTTGCCCAGCCGCTCAAAGACGGGCAGCGCATCCGCATTCGCGTTGACGGCAAGGTGTTGAGTGAGGGCGCAACCACCTCCACCAGCATCCCCTTCCTACACCGCGGCGAGCACCAAATCAGCGCAGAATTAGTGGATCACAATGGCCGTATCGTCAGTCGCGACCAGGTCACGGTCATCAGTCGCTGGCCGAATAATTAACCTCGGCGAAAAAACACCAAATAAACGCGCCTCCCTTCACGCGCCAAGCACCATCTTGGTGCATACTGTTTTTCTACAACACTCATCGCGACCCAATTACGGGCGGCGAATAATCGCCCGACCCAGCGCAGGGCAAGGCCTTCCGCAGCCTGCCATGCCATGTGCTGGATTGTGACCCCGATTTAGGGCGCTGGCCTGGATATTGCTTTCTTATGCCCCATAACGAAGACAGCCGCGACGCTATGCCCCCAAACAATCTGCACCACCACATACTCGACAACCTGAAGACAGCAATCTTGCTGGTCGAGCCCAATCTGACCGTCAGCTATATCAATCCGGCGGCGGAGTCTCTGCTTGCGGTGTCAGATCAGCGTATCCACGGGGAAGCCATCACCACACTGTTTCACGAGGAAGAAGACACCGTCGTGAAACTTCTGGATGCCATCAATAACCGCGAGGCTTACACCAAGCGCGAGACCGTACTCACATTGCGCTCCGGCGAGGAAATCACGGTCGATTACGCGGTAACTCCGATTGTTGATACCCGCCGCACATCACTGATCATCGAACTGCAGCCGTTGGACCGACTGCTGCGCATCAGCCGGGAAGAAGGGCTGCTGACCTCACAGCAAAGCAGTAAGGCTCTGCTTCGCGGCATCGCCCACGAAATCAAAAACCCGCTCGGCGGTCTCCGCGGTGCGGCGCAGCTACTGGCCAGAGAACTGGATGACCCGCGCCTGCACGACTACACCAACATCATCATTGAAGAGGCCGACCGCCTGCGCAATCTGGTGGACAATATGCTCGGCCCCAACAAGGTACCCGATCAAAAGCCCACCAACATCCACGAGGTACTGGAGCGCGTGCGGCAGTTGATTGAGGTCGAAAGCAGCGGCAATGTGCGCATTATTCGCGATTACGACCCCAGCATCCCCGACATCACCGGTGATAGGGAGCAGCTTATCCAGGCCGTGCTGAATATCATGCGCAATGCCCTGCAGGCGCTGAACCAGTCGCCACCGGAACACGAAACGCCCAGCATTACCCTGCGCACGCGCACGCTGCGACAGTTCACCATCGGATCGCACCGCCACCGCCTCGTCTGCCGTGTGGACATTATCGACAATGGGCCGGGCATCCCTCCCGATATCGCGCAATCCATCTTCCTGCCTATGATCAGTGGCCGCGCCGACGGCTCAGGACTCGGGCTTTCCATCTCCCAGTCCATCCTCAACCACCACCAAGGCCTTATAGAGTGCCGCAGCGAACCCGGTCGAACGGAGTTCTCGCTGTTTATTCCCGTGGAGCATGAGCAATGACACAGAACAGCACCGTATGGGTTGCCGACGATGACAAGTCCATCCGCTGGGTATTGGAGAAAGCCCTTACCCAGGCGGGTATCGACACTCGTAGTTTCGAGACCGGCGATGCACTGCTCGCCCACCTGGAAACCGGCGCCCCCGATGCGGTGATCAGCGATATCCGCATGCCCGGCATGGACGGCTTGAAGCTGCTGTCACGTATTGGCGACATTCACCCTGGCCTGCCAGTCATTATCACCACCGCTCACTCCGACCTCGATAGCGCGGTCGCCTCCTATCAGGGCGGCGCGTTTGAGTATCTGCCCAAGCCCTTCGACGTGGATGAAGTCGTCGCCACCACCCAGCGCGCCCTTCAGCACGCGGAGAAAAACAAAGCGACCCTGCCGGAAGAACAACCGCTGGAAAGCACCGAAATTATTGGTGAAGCCCCGGCCATGCAGGAAGTATTTCGCGCCATCGGTCGGCTATCGCAGTCCAACATCACGGTGTTGATTAACGGTGAATCCGGTACCGGTAAAGAACTTGTCGCACAGGCCCTGCATCGCCACAGCCCCCGCGCGAGCAAGCCTTTTATTGCGCTGAACATGGCCGCCATTCCCAAAGACCTGATGGAGTCGGAACTGTTCGGCCACGAGAAAGGCGCCTTTACCGGCGCCACCGCTCAACGTCGTGGACGTTTTGAACAGGCCAACGGCGGCACTCTGTTTCTGGACGAGATCGGCGATATGCCCGCCGAAACCCAGACCCGCCTGTTGCGGGTGCTGGCCGACAGTGAGTTCTACCGTGTTGGCGGTCACACGCCGGTGAAAGTGGATGTGCGCATCATCGCCGCCACCCACCAAAACCTTGAAAAACTGGTGCAGAACAACAGCTTTCGGGAAGACCTTTTTCACCGCCTCAACGTGATTCGCATTCATCTGCCGAAACTGGCAGAGCGCCGCGAAGACATTCCCAAACTGATGCAGCACTTTTTCACCAAAGCCGGCAGCGAATTGAACGTTGAACCCAAACGCCTGCTGCCAGATACCGAGGAATACCTCAGCCAGCTGGACTGGCCGGGCAACGTCCGCCAACTGGAAAATACCTGCCGCTGGCTGACGGTGATGGCCTCAGGCCGGGAAGTCCATATCGACGACCTCCCGCCCGAGCTGCTGCAGCGCAGTGAAAGCGGAGAGACCGGCACCCCGGCCTCAAACTGGCAGGAGAATCTGCGTCGCTGGGCCGATCAGGAATTACTGCTGGGCCGCGACAAGCTGCTGGATCGCGCGGTGCCCGAGTTTGAGAAAGTGATGATTGAGGTCGCGCTGAAACACACTCACGGCCGCCGCCGCGATGCAGCCAACCTGCTGGGCTGGGGCCGCAACACCCTCACCCGCAAAATCAAAGAGCTGAATATGGGTGGCGACGAAGACGACGAATAAGTCGTCTACAACGCGCCCTCAAACCCCTGCTGCCGCCAGGCCTCGTAGCTGACCAGTGCCACGGTGTTGGATAAATTGAGGCTGCGTGCGTCTGCCATCATCGGCACTCTCAGGCAGTGATCCGGACCCAGCGACTCGCGGATATCGGCGGGCAAACCTGCCGTTTCCGAACCAAATAACAACACGTCTCCGGGCTGGTAGCTCACATCGGCATAGCTGCGTTTGCCCTTGGTGGTCAGCGCAAAAATTCGTCGTCCAGCAACGGACTGCAGAAACGCCGCGTAATCCGCGTGACGTGTCACTCTCGCCAAGTCGCGATAGTCCAGCCCTGCACGGCGCAGCTTCTTCTCTTCCAGATCAAAACCCAGCGGCTCAATCAGGTGTAGATGGCAGCCATTATTTGCCACCAGCCGAATAATATTGCCGGTATTGGGAGCGATCTTCGGCTCGTGAAGAGCAATGTGAAACACGAGGGGAATGGCCGGGGCTCACACCCCGGCAGTCATCGACTAGTGAGTCGTGGCACTGTCGCCAGCTTCGGCCGCTTTCTGCTCGGCCTGTTGCTTGGCTTGGCGATAGAGCGCTTCAAAGTTGACGGGCTGCAGTGCCAGCGCTGGGAAGCCACCTTTTACAGCCAGGGCATCAACCGCTTCGCGTACATAGGGGAACAGCATATTCGGGCAGGCGATGCCCAGCAGTTGCGTCAATGCCTCACCTTCAATGCCTTCGGCAATGAACAGACCGGCTTGCTGGACTTCCACCAGAAACGCCGTTTCGTCTTCTTCCAGCTTGGCGGTCACTGTTACTGTCAGCGTCACTTCATACACGTTCTCTGCAGCAGGCTGACTGCGAGTATTCAGGTCGACGTGCATTTTCGGCTTCCAGACCTTGGAAAAAACGGCTGGGCTGGACGGCGACTCAAAAGATGAATCTTTTACGTACAGACGCTGCAAAGCAAATTTGGGGGCGGTTTGTTGGGCTTGGGCGTTGTCTTGTTCAGCCATTGTCGAGTCTCAACTCCTGAAAAGGTTTATCGTTTTATTAGCCGTCGGCCAGCATGGCGTCCAGCTTGCCTGCGCGCTCCAGCGCAAACAGTTCATCACAGCCACCGACATGGGTGTCGCCCACCCATATCTGCGGCACAGTTCGCTGCCCGGTGCGCTGCAGCAAATCCTGGCGCAGGTCACTGCGGCCATCGACGGGAATATCCTTGAACGCCACTTGCTTGTGCGTCAGCAACTGTTTGGCACGCACGCAGTAGGGGCAGAAGCGGGTGGTATAAATGGTTACATCACGCATCGCGGTATCCGACTCAGCTTTTTACCAATGGCATTTGCATTGCCTGCCATTCGCCGACACCACCTTTAAGGCGGTAAACCTGACTGTAACCCATAGCGGCCAGTTTCTTCCCGGCCGCACTGGAATGCTGACCAAGCTTGCAGATCAGCACGACCGGTTTGGATTTATCACTGGCAACACGCTCAATCTCTCCGTCGAGCTTGGCATAAGGCAAGTTCACCGAGTCGATGATGTGGCCTTTGTTGTAATCGCCCTTATCACGCAAATCCAGCAGCACAGGGCTTTCCTGATTCACCAGCGACACTACTTGATGCGGGGTAAGCTGCTTCCCGGCGCGGCGCGACTCGTGGAAGCTCAGCAACATCACACAGGACAGCAGACCGCCAACCAGCATCCACTGTTCTGCAACAAACAAGATCAGTTTTTCCATGAATTCTCTCTGAATGAGACCCGACGACCGGGCGCCAGACCGATACCGCAGCACCGGAAAGGCAGCTCCCGCGCGCGAAAAGGCCTGAGTATACACGGCTAGTCGGGAATTCTCACCAAGCCGGGCGTGGTCGCTTCCCACAGGAAAAGTTACAATGGGGCATTTACTGTTCGCGGCCCTGCCCACACCTTTCATGCAAGGCCTCCACGACTGAAAACGGATTCCCGCACTATGGCTGACACACAGGCAAAAACTCCGGTGGTACTGATTATTCTCGATGGCTTTGGCTACCGCGAAGCCCCCGAGGACAACGCCATTTACCACGCCAACACGCCCACCTGGGATACCCTGTGGAAAAACCAGCCTCACACCCTGATCTCCGGCTCCGGTCTCGACGTGGGCCTGCCCGACGGCCAAATGGGTAACTCAGAAGTCGGTCACATGAGCCTGGGCGCCGGTCGCATCATTTATCAGAACATCACCCGGATCGACAAAGAGATTGAAGACGGCAGCTTCTTCGACAACGCGGTATATAAAGAGAATATCGATAAAGCCGTAGCCGCCGACAAGGCGGTGCATATTCTCGGCCTGTTGTCTCCCGGCGGCGTTCACAGCCATGAGAACCACCTTTTCGCCATGATGGAAATGGCTGCCAAACGGGGTGCCAAGAAAATCTATCTCCACGCCTTCCTCGACGGCCGCGACACACCGCCCCGCAGCGCCAAAGCCTCGCTGGAACGAGCCGACGCCAAATTCGCCGAACTGGGCTGTGGCCGCACTGCGTCAGTGGTCGGTCGCTATTACGCCATGGACCGAGATAACCGCTGGGACCGCGTAGAAAAAGCCTACCGCCTGCTGACCGAAGCGGAAGGCGAGCACCGTTACGACAGTGCCACTGAGGCACTGGCCGCCGCCTACGAGCGCGACGAGAACGACGAATTTGTCGCCGCCTCGATTATTCAGGCCGACGGCCAGCCCAGCGGCGCGATTAACGACGGTGACACGGTTATCTTTATGAACTTCCGCGCCGACCGCGCCCGGGAAATTACCCGCGCCTTTGTCGACAGCGACTTCGATGGTTTCACCCGCCGCAAGCAACCTGCACTCGCCGGTTTTGTCATGACCACCGAGTACGCCGACAGCATCGACGCGCTCGTGGCCTATCCGCCGGAAACCCTGCACAACAGCCTGGGCGAGCTGCTGGCCAACAACGGCAAAACCCAGTTGCGCATTGCCGAAACCGAAAAATACGCCCACGTGACCTTTTTCTTCAGCGGTGGCCGCGAAGCCCTGTTTGAGGGCGAAGATCGCACCCTGATCAACTCTCCCGATGTCGCCACCTACGACCTCAAGCCGGAAATGAGCGCACCAGAGGTCACCGAGGCACTGGTCGCCGCCATCCGCAGCGGCAACTATGACGCCATTATCTGCAATTACGCCAACGGCGACATGGTCGGCCACACCGGCGTGTTCGAGGCTGCCGTCAAGGCGGTGGAAGCACTGGATGATTGCCTCAAGCAGGTTACCGACGCGGTCAAAGAGGTTGGCGGCCACTGCCTGATTACCGCCGACCACGGCAACTGCGAGCAGATGGTCGACTACGATGCAGAGCAGCCCCACACCCAGCACACTACCGAGCTGGTGCCCCTGGTCTATGTGGGCAGCAAAGCCGATGTCAGCCTGAAACCGGTCGGCGGTCGCCTTGCCGATATCGCCCCTACCATGGTGGCCCTGCTTGGCCTTGATCAGCCCTCAGAAATGACCGGCGTCAACCTGATTAATCCGGCCTGAGGACGACACCATCGCGCCGAGCACCGTCATGCGCCATTGCCTGATTCTGCTGCTCGGCGGCCTGCTCGCCTGTGCCGCCATGGCGGAAGATTCTGCCGACACCCGCCGCCAGCTCGACGCGTTGAACAAGCAGATCGGCGTTTTGAAGCAGAATATCGGCCAGACCCAAAAAGCCAAAAGCCGGGCAGCCCGAGAACTACAGGAGGTTGAAACAGAAATCGGCAAACTGGCTGCCAAACTGCACCGCACCCGGCAAGAACGCGACAAGCGCCAGCAACGTTTGGGCACACTGGAACGCCAGCAGGGGGAACTGCGCAACAAGCAGGGACGCCAGAAAGCCCTGATCGCCGAACAGATTCGCAGCGCCTATGTACAGGGTCGCGAAGGCCAGCTGAAAATGCTGCTCAACCAAGAAGACCCACAATCCCTCAGCCGCCTGATCAGCTACTACGACTATGTGAACAAGGCGCGCAGTCAGCAGCTCCGCGAATACCAGAGCACACTGACGGCACTGAGCGAACTGATCCCCGAAATTGCCGAGGAAACCGAAGCCCTGAGTGATACTGAAAAGCGCCTCGCCCAGCAGCAGGAGCAACTCAAGGTGCAGCAGCAACAGCGCGAACGCAGCCTCGCCAAGCTTGATCGAGAACTCAGCGGCCAGCAGCTCGATCTCGGCGCCCTCGACAAAGAACGCAAGAACCTGGAAGGCGTGCTTGAAGCGATTGAGCGGGAAATTACCAATATCGCCATTCCCGACAACTACCGTCCCTTCAAACAGATGCGCGGCGCCATGCCCTGGCCGGTGGCCGGCAAACGTCTCAACCGCTTTGGCGCGCCCCGCCAGGGCAGCGCCATTCGCTGGCAAGGCATTCAAATTGCCGGGACTGAAGGCGACGCGGTACGCGCCATTCACAATGGCCGTGTAGTCTACGCCGACTGGCTGCGCGGAGCCGGCCTGCTGATTATTGTCGACCACGGCAACGACTACCTCAGCCTCTACGCCCACAACCAGAGCCTGCTTCGCAGTGAAGGTGACTGGGTGCGCGGCGGTGAAGCCATCGCCACCCTTGGCAACAGTGGCGGCCTGCGTCAGAACGGTCTCTACTTTGAAATCCGCTACAAGGGTCGCCCCACCAACCCTGCCTCGTGGTGCCGCTAGGCGACAAGCCACGGCCAAGCCCGCTACAATGAATCCATTCAACCGGCCGCGCCCTGCGCCGCCCTGTGTAAAGCCGTATTGGAAACCTGAAATGCCGCGTCGACTTCGCCAGATACTCGCCCTTCAATTTGTGCTGCTCGCCCCGCTGGGATTCGCCGACACCGACAGCAGCGATGCCGAGCAACAGGGCGCCTTACCACTGCAATCCCTGCGCAACTTCGCCGACGTGTTCAATCAGATTCGCCGCGCCTACGTGGAAGAGGTCGACGACGAAACCCTGCTGGAAAATGCCATTCGCGGTATGCTCAGCGGCCTCGACCCCCACTCCGACTATCTCGATCCGGACTCCTTCGACACTCTGCAAAGCCACACCACCGGCGAATTCGGCGGACTGGGCATTGAGGTCGGTATGGAAAACGGCTTTATCAAGGTCGTCGCCCCTATCGACGACACCCCTGCCCAGAAAGCGGGGATCCAGCCCGGCGACCTGATTATTCAAATCGACAAACAACCCATCAAAGGCCTCAGTCTTCAGGAAGCCGTGGCCCTGATGCGCGGCCCGAAGGGCAGCAGCGTGCGTCTGCATATTCTTCGCGAAGGCGTGAAAGCGCCGATTGAACTGGACCTGAAGCGCGACATCATTACGGTGGCCAGCGTGCGCGGCGAAATGCTGCAACCCGGCTACGGCTATCTGCGCATCTCTCAATTCCAGAGCCGCACCGGCGAGGACCTGCGCAAAGAGCTGAAAAAGCTCAAGGCCAGCCGCAGCGGTTTACAGGGCTTGGTACTCGACCTGCGCAACAACCCGGGCGGCCTGCTGCAAGCCTCGGTGCAGGTAGTGGACACCTTCATCGATGAAGGTTTGATTGTGTACACCGAAGGGCGCCTGCCCAATGCCTTCAGCCGCTATATGGCCAGCCAGAGCAGCCCGGCTGACACGACACCGCTGGTCGTACTGATTAACGGCGGCTCTGCCTCGGCCTCCGAGATTGTTGCAGGCGCCCTGCAAGACCACCGCCGCGCCATCATCCTCGGCACGCAAAGCTTCGGCAAAGGCTCCGTACAAACGGTGTTACCGCTGTCGGAGGAAAGCGCAATCAAACTGACCACCGCCCGCTACTACACTCCCGGCGGACGCTCCATTCAGGCACAGGGAATCATCCCCGACATCGTGGTCGATCGCGCCCGCATTGAATCACTGGGCGAAGAAGATCGAGTAACCGAAGCCGACCTGGCCCGCCACCTCGGCAACGAAGACGGCAAGGAGAGCAACGGCGACAACCGTATGATCGACAGCGCCGCCAGCGAACTCGCCGCGACCGACAACCAGCTCTACGAAGCCCTGAACCTGCTCAAGGGGCTGAACATCATGTCGGCCAACAGCCAGCAACTGGCCAAGCGCCGACTGCAAGACTCGCAGCCGCAACAGACGGAAGAGTAAAGAGAGAGGACAGATGACGAGCGTATCTGCTCTCTATAAAAAGATGCTCCAAAAAGGAGAGAAGTAAAATGAGTGAGCTCTTTAACTTTGGTCAGCAGATTCTAGCCAGCCAACCCTTCAGCGCATTACTGGGAACAGAGCTCACGACCTTTGAGCCTGGCAAAGCGGTACTGTCACTGACCGTGCGCGATGAGCTCAAGCAGCAACACGGCTTCGTACACGGCGGCGTACTAAGTTACCTTGCCGACAACGCCCTGACCTACGCGGGTGGATCAATGCTTGGCGATTCCGTTACCTCCGAGTACAAAATCAACTATCTGCGCCCGGCGATTGGCGACCGTCTCATTGCAACCGCTACCGTTATTTCGTCGGGGAAAACCCAGGCGGTTTGCCAGTGCATTGTCTCCATCATTGGCGAACAGGGTGAGCGCGACGTCGCGGTTGCACAGGGCACCATCACCAAAGCAGCGCCCAAGGCCTGAGCTTACAGGGATGGCGCGCTGATGAGTGATTTCTCCAGCGCATTGACCACACCCTGGCCCAGCGGCAGCAGGAAGATATCGCCGTCGCTGACGCCATCCATCGATACACCCAGCAGATAGCGCTCGCTCACTACGTATTCTTTTTCCGACTTATAACTCACCGACGTATTCCAGAAGCGCTCATCCGCCTCGTTTACCCCGACAACCTGCAAAGCCAGCTTGGGCGTCACCCTGACCACCAGTTGCTCCAGCACGCCGATCCCCGCACGGGTAATATCACTGGAGGGGTAGGACAGATAACCGTAGAGGTTCATATAAGCCCGCCCTTCAACCACCGGGTACTCAAAGCGAATCGCCGTCAGCTCATTGTCTTTGCCATACACCATAACCAGCTCCGATTCCCCCGCCTGCATTAGCGGTATTCCCGACGCTTCCCTTACACCGCCGACCACAATGCGCTCAAACTGACGCAACTGGGCATCAATCGCTGCCGATGCCTCCTCGTCCAGCGCACGGCTTACCGCCTGAAAAATTCGCTGCACTTCGTTGATGCGTCGCTGATCCTTGTCGTCCGACTCGGTCAGCTCATTCAGCGACTGAAAATCCACCGTCAGGCTGCGCATCTGCACATCCCCCTGGTAATTGTGGGTCAACGGTTGATTGGCACAGGCCGCCAGCAACAGCGTGGCGAATGCGAGTAAGGCTCGCAGCATGGTGGTTTCCTCAGGAGGGTGGTCACGCCGGGGTGGCGCGGATATGCGGAAATAATAACGCAGTGGCGATATTTGGGAAGTAGCTGGGAGTCGATAAAACTAGTGTTTTAACGACTCCCAGCCTGTCAGCAAGAGAAAGGACGTTGAGCAACTCACTCCCCGCGATCGATCTCCATTTCCGAATCGGAAAACTCCACGCTGTGACTGAGGCGCATTCTGACGATCATATTGCTGCTGGAATCCGCGGAGTCGATGGCGGTGTCTTTGGAAATTTTGCCGTCTTTAAACAGCGTGAACAGAGCATCATCGAAGGTCATCATGCCCGCATCTTTACTCTGCTCCATGGCGCTTTTTATGCCATCGACATCGCCCTCTTCGATCAGTTGGGAAATAAAGGGCGACTGCAGCATCACTTCAACGGCGGGAACGCGTTTGGCGTCAACACCCGGCACTAATCGCATGGCGACCACGCCTTTAAGGTTTAACGCCAAGTCGGCGAGCAATTGTCGATGAGCGGTATCAGGGAAGAAGTTGATGATGCGATTCAGCGCCTGGTTGGCGTTATTGGCGTGCAGCGTGGCCAGACATAAGTGTCCGGTTTCGGCATAGGCGATCGCATGCTGCATGGTTTCCCGGTCACGAATTTCGCCGATCAATATCACGTCGGGCGCTTCACGCATGGCATTGCTCAACGCCGCCGAGAAACTTTCAGTATCCAGCCCGACTTCACGCTGATCGACAATGGATTGCTGGTGGGAATGCAGGAATTCGATGGGGTCCTCAATACAGAGAATATGGCCTGACTGTCGGCGATTGCGGTAGTCGATCATCGACGCCAATGTGGTGGACTTACCAGAACCCGCCGCGCCCACGACCAGCACCAGACCACGATTAAGGCCGATCAGCTTTTTCATAATCGGCGGCAGTGACAGGGCATCCAAACTGGGGATGATGCTTTTGATATAGCGCACCACCATCGATACTTCACCGCGCTGCCGATAGAGGTTGAAGCGAAAGCGGCCAATGTCATCAAAGCTCAGAGCGAAGTTGAGCTCCATAGTGCGCTCGAAGGTTTTTTTCTGGTCGTCAGTGAGAATCGAGTAGGCCAGCTCTTTGGCCTGACTGGGAGCCAGTGGCGACTTGCCTACCGGGTAACTGACGCCTTCAATTTTTATATTCGGCGGCGCGCCGGTACTGAAGAACATGTCCGAGGCATCTTTCGACACCATCAGCAGCAGATAATCCACCAATCCCTGAGTCATGCACCCCTCCAGTTCTATAACGGCCTGGCACTCGCTATGCCGCGACAAAAAAGATCGTCGCAAAAATTGCTATCAGACTCGTCCATTAGAAACACAGCGGCATGCAGACATCAATCCGTAGAGGCCGGTGAACAGGAAGAGGATATTGTGCCGCCGCGAGATGGCGGCACGGACTCACAGACGAACTTCGACGCCACGCTCCGCCATATAGGCTTTCGCTTCGGGAACGGTGTGTTCGCCAAAATGGAAGATACTGGCCGCCAGCACCGCATCCGCGCCACCTTCGGTCACGCCTTCTACCAGATGATCGAGGGTGCCAACACCGCCTGAGGCAATCACCGGCACCGGCACGGCGTCGGCAATAGCGCGGGTCAGCGCCAGATCGTAACCGGCTTTGGTCCCGTCACCATCCATGCTGGTGAGCAGCACTTCACCGGCACCGAGTTCCACCATTTTGACCGCCCATTCCACGGCATTAATGCCAGTGGGTTTGCGGCCACCATGGGTAAAGATTTCCCAGCGCGGGCTGCCGTCGGCGTTGTCGTCGACGCGTTTGGCGTCGATGGCAATAACAATACACTGCGAGCCAAAACGCTCGGCAGCTTCGCGGACGAACTCGGGGTTATGAATGGCCGCCGAGTTGATGGCGACCTTGTCGGCACCGGCATTAAGCATGGCGCGAATATCTTTGATCTCTCGAATGCCCCCGCCGACAGTCAGCGGAATAAACACCTCGGCGGCAATCTGTTCCACGGTGTGCACGGTAGTGTCGCGCTCTTCGTGGGTGGCGGTAATGTCGAGAAAGGTAATCTCGTCGGCGCCCTGCTCGTTGTAGCGCTTGGCGACTTCCACCGGATCACCGGCGTCGCGAATCCCGACAAAATTCACGCCTTTCACCACGCGGCCTTTGTCCACATCCAGACAGGGAATAATGCGTTTTGCCAGAGCCATCTGCCTTACCCTCGATTACTGACCGTCGCAGAAGCGCTGCGCTTCCGCCAAATCCAGCTCGCCTTCGTAAATCGCGCGCCCGGTGATGGCACCGAGAATGCCCGCCTCGGCAACTTTTTGCAGCGCACGAATGTCGTCCATATTGGTCACCCCGCCCGAGGCGATGACCGGCAAGCTGGAGGCCTGAGCCATGGCAACGGTGGCGTCGACATTCACCCCCTGCATCATGCCGTCGCGGCTGATGTCGGTGTAGACGATGGAAGACACACCGTCCTGCTCAAAGCGCTTGGCCAGTTCGGTGGCCTGAATATTGGACACTTCCGCCCAGCCGTCGGTGGCCACCAGGCCGTCTTTAGCATCCAGCCCCACAATCACTGCGTCGGGAAATTCTTTACAGGCTTCGGTAACAAAATCAGGCTCTTTCACCGCCTTGGTGCCGATGATTACGTAGTTCACACCCGCCGCCAGATACTGTTCGATGGTATGCAGTGAACGGATGCCACCGCCGATTTGAATGGGCAGATCGGGGTAGGCTTTGGCAATCGCCATCACCGCTTCGCCGTTAACGGGCTTGCCGTCGAAGGCACCGTTCAGGTCGACCAGATGCAGGCGACGCGCACCCTGTTCCACCCAGCGGGCCGCCATTTCTACCGGGTCGCTGCCGTACACCGTGGCGTCGCCCATTTCACCCTGGCGCAGGCGCACACACTGGCCGTCTTTCAGATCGATAGCGGGGATAATCAACATAATTCAGAAACCTTGAAATACTTAGGAGACGGGCCGGAACACGGGCTGGCCGCCATCCCAACGCAGGAAATTGCTCAGCAGACGCAAACCGGTATCACCGCTTTTTTCCGGGTGAAACTGTACGGCGAAGACGTTCTCACAACTCAGCGCAGCGTGAATCTCTACGCCGTAGTCGGCAGTCGCGGCCACGTAATCGTCGGCGTGAATATAGTAGCTGTGCACAAAATAGAAACGGCTGTTGTCCTCGATGCCGTCCCACAGCGGGTGGTCGATGGTCTGCTTCACCGTATTCCAGCCCATGTGTGGCACTTTCAGCCGCTGGCCGTTGGCGTCTTTCAGATCATTGCCAAAAAACTTCACGGTACCGGGCAGCACATCTAGGCAGTCGACGCCGCCGTTTTCTTCGCTGCGCTCCATCAACGCCTGCATGCCCACGCAAATACCCAGCATGGGTTTAGAAGCCGCGACTTCCTGCACCAGCTCGTCGAGGCCGCGATTTTTCAGCTCAGCCATACAATCGCGAATCGCGCCCACGCCGGGGAAAATCACCCGATCAGCGGCCAGAATAGTCTCGGGGCAGTCGGTAACCTGCACCTCAACGCCATCGCCTACTTTGTGCAGAGCGCTGGCAACAGAGTGCAGGTTGCCCATGCCATAGTCGATGACGGCAACAGTCGATTTACTCATGCGTGATTCTCGCTCTTACAGACAGCCCTTGGTCGACGGGGTGATGCCCGCCATGCGCTCATCCACCGACAGCGCCATGCGCAGCGCACGGCCGAAGGCTTTGAATACCGTCTCCGCCTGGTGGTGAGTGTTAGTGCCGCGCAGATTGTCGATGTGCAGCGTCACCTTGGCGTGGTTGACGAAGCCGTGGAAGAACTCGGAGAACAGATCCACGTCGAAACCGCCCACGCTGGCGCGGGTATAGGGCACGTGGTACTCGAGACCGGGACGGCCGGAGAAGTCGATCACCACCCGCGACAGGGCTTCGTCCAGCGGCACATAGGCGTGGCCGTAACGGGTAATGCCTTTCTTGTCGCCCACGGCTTCGGCAAAGGCCTGCCCCAAAGTAATACCGATATCTTCCACGGTGTGGTGATCGTCGATGTGCAGGTCGCCCTTGGCGTTCACGGCCAGATCGATTAGGCCGTGGCGGGCGATCTGATCCATCATGTGATCCAGAAACGGCACGCCGGTCTCAAAGCTGGACTGGCCAGTGCCATCCAGATTGATGCTCACGGTAATTTGCGTTTCGAGGGTGTTTCGGCTGATTGTCGCCTTGCGCTGATTCATCGACGTCTCTACAGAAGATTGCGTACAATGGCGCATTATAGAAAATTCCCCCCCTGTATGACAGCCAACTGAGTGCGGATAAATGCCCGTATATTCTGAATACCTCCGCGAGCCCACGCAGCAGGATCAAGACGCCCTGGCGAAGCTCTACCCCAACGATGCCGAGGCCCTGATTGACGCCGCGAAAAAGGGCCGCCTGCTACTGATCGGCGGACGCTTCAACGGCAGCCTGATCTCAGCGCTGACGCTCACCCCGATTCACGGCGGTGATTACGAACTGGCGCGCCTCACGGTGCGCGACATCACCCGCCGACGCGGCACCGCGCGACAATTGCTTATTCAGTGCATGAAAGACCTGCCCGATGACTTGCGCAGTATGTCTGCCGACATCAGCAAAGCCCCTGAACTGAGCAGCCTGCTCACCGAGCTGGGCTTTGAAAACCTCGGCCACTGCTGGCAATGGCAGCGCCCGCAATCGTGAGTAACAGCTTCAGCCTGCGTCTGTTGCGCTGGTTCGACCAGCACGGACGCAAAGACCTGCCCTGGCAGCAAGACATCACCCCCTACCGGGTGTGGGTGTCGGAAATCATGCTCCAGCAAACCCAGGTCGCGACCGTCATTCCCTACTACCAGCGCTTTATGGCGCGCTTCCCCGATGTGGAGTCGCTGGCCGCTGCCGATATCGACGAGGTATTGGCCCTGTGGACCGGACTGGGCTACTACGCCCGTGCCCGCAATCTGCATCGCGCCGCACAGGCGGTCATGAGCGACTGGAGTGGAGAATTCCCGCACCATCAGGACGATATACAAACCCTGCCCGGCATCGGCCGCTCCACCGCCGCCGCCATTACCAGCATCGCCTGCGGTGGCAGCGCCGCCATCCTCGACGGAAATGTAAAGCGCGTACTCAGCCGCCACGCCGCCATCGATGGCTGGCCCGGCAAGCGCGAGGTCGAACAGCAACTGTGGACGCTGGCGGAACAGCACACCCCGAGCAAGCGCACCGCCGACTACACCCAGGCGATCATGGACCTCGGCGCCACCCTCTGCCGCCGCAGCAAGCCAGACTGTGAGCGCTGCCCGGTGGCCGACGACTGCAAAGCCAAAGCTATGCAGCGCCAAAGCGACTACCCGGGCAAAAAACCGCGCAAAACCCTGCCAGTAAAACGCACACATATGCTGCTGATTGAAAATACCGCCGGAGAAATCCTGCTGGAAAAACGCCCTGCCAGCGGTATCTGGGGCGGCCTGTGGAGCCTGCCGGAAGTGGAAGACGATGGCGATATCACGGATGCGTTGGAACGATTAATCGGCTTCGAGGCGCTGCCGCAGGCCCTCGGCGAACTGCGCCATACCTTCAGCCACTACCACCTCGACATCCAGCCCCAGCACATCCGCCTCAGCCGCGAACCGGCCCGCATCATGGAAGCCAACCGCCAGCTTTGGTATAAGGGTGCCCAACATCAGCCATTGGGGCTCGCCGCCCCGGTGAAAAAGCTGCTCGACAGCCTGCTGCAAAACGATTTATTTACGGACTGATCACCATGACCCGCACCGTCTTTTGCAAAAAATACCAGCAAGAACTCGAAGGCCTCGACAAGCCCCCCTACCCCGGCGCCAAAGGCCAGGACATCTTCGAGAACGTCTCCAAGAAGGCCTGGGAAGAGTGGCAGGCCCACCAGACCATGATCATCAACGAGAAACAACTCAGCATGGTCGACCCCAGCGCCCGCAAATTTCTGCAGGGAGAGATGGAGAAATTCTTCGCCGGCGAGGATTTCGAAAAGGCCGAAGGCTACGTGCCACCCAGCGAGTAAGTCACTGTTTTGAGGGGCTTGACTCCCCGAAACGGAACAGGTTTAATACGCGCCTCTTGCGACGCTCATCAGTAGTGACGCCTATGCCCAGATAGCTCAGTCGGTAGAGCAGTGGATTGAAAATCCTCGTGTCGGTGGTTCGATTCCGCCTCTGGGCACCACTCTTACTTCAAGCTTTTTTCCCATTTCTAGCCAAAGCTTTTTCAGCTCCGGGGTCTTCGCCGCTTCTGCGTGTTGATCTGCAATAATTGCCGCTGCAGGAAGCCCGAGTATTTCTGCTACTTTGATGCACTGCTCATCGTTTAGGGTTTTGCATCGTCCCGTCTTATGGTTGCTCACTGCTGATCGGGTTATCCCTATTTTTGCTGCCGCTTGGTTATCGCTCGGCAGTTCCAGTTTAGTTTTTACTGCTTGAATGAAATAGTAGCTTTCCATTGGTGCCTCCTTTTCTATGTTCATTATCGCTTGACATATTCTAAATCTGCAATGTACATTCGCAATCGACACTGTTCACTGGCGATGTACAAGCTATGGAAAGCAGCAAATCTTATATCAGATCGATTGATTTCATTTTATACGACGCCTTCTTCCTGATCGTCTGCCCGTTTTTCCTCTGGCTCTCCCTGTCTCTGACCGCCCTCGGCTTGCCCCACATCGTTACCGCCGCAATGACTGCTCTTTGGGTCGTGCTCCGTGGTCTCTACTTGCTGGGGCGTTTTTTACGCTGGCGGGGTGCTCATCATGCCTGATCTGTCTTTTGTGTTTACTCACGACTTCTACGCCTTTTGTTTTTTCTTTGCATTTGGCTGGGCGTGCTTTTCGCTGGGGAGTAGGTAATGCCTGAGCAGCTCCCGCTATTTGACCAGGTAGTTTTGCCAGCCCCTCCGGTACTCGATCTGCTGCCACGCCCAACACTGCTATGCGCATCCTGCGGCTTCCACTGGGACTGGCTCGACCATAACGGCAAGTGCGCCGCCTGCTCGATGGATGACGTTAAATGCTGAGGATCCCGATCTGGCAGGAGCCTGATGGCTCTACTCGCAAACATGCCCCCTACTGGGTGTATGAGCTTTTGGCACAGTGGGCAAGGGCAGAGCATCACGCCCACGTTGATATTTACCACCGCTTGCAGGGACGCGAGCGCTTTATTGCCTATCAAGCCGAGCTTGCACACCACGGATCACGTCGCGACGCGCTCACTTGTCTCCGAGGCGGTGGCTGTATCGCTCGCACTGATATTTTCCGCCGTGAATACCTCGCAGAGCTTGCCGAACTCGCCGAGCTGGCAGGGGCGGTCCCTGTAACACCGCCCCTTTGTCCCATGGGTGGGACTCACCATCGCAAATCGCTCAAAAATTACGCAGATCACTGGCGCCAAAATAATGCTTATTGACTGGGTAACTGTCCGTGTAAATCTCGAGCATTGCAGCGATCAAGTGCGCGCCGCAGCCCTTGCACTTGGTGACCGTATTTGCCGCTACTGCCCGACCTCTGGCGAAATACGCTATGAGTCTCAAGCATGGGACTCCATCCGCTCAGACAGCCATCAGGTATCTATCCGCTGTACAGGTGATCTCTGGATACAGGGTAGTCCCGCTCGCCTCATGGGGGACGGTTGCGCTGTCTTCGGTTCTGGCGCATCCCGCGCCCTTGATCTTGTCGGTTGCGTCAACCGCATGACCCAGTTTGTTCAGGACTATCTCGGCGCGGGTCAATTACCCGCTATCGATCTCTGGAAGGTCACTCGTGTTGACGTCACCGGCAATCTGAAGCTCAAGGACTTGGGCGCTGTCCGGGAAGCCCTATCTATCTTGCGCAATTGTGAGGGCGGCCGGTACCGGGTTAGCCAGCAGAAGGGCGATACCGTCTATTGGTCTCACAGCTCGAAGCACCGTAGCGGCAAAGCTTACGCCAAAGGCCCGCACCTCGCGCACATGATGAAAAAGCCCGACTACACCGGGCGATCTTACACACCACAGGAAATATCAGACGCCAGTCAGTTGCTGCGTCTTGAGCTGTCGTTGAAACGCGAATTTTTCGCCCGTTGTGATGATTGGAAAGCGTTGACCCCAGCCGATTTGAAGGCCGAGTGGGACTCATATTTTGAGCGAATGATAGGGGGTGCCGAAGTGGGTACTGAGCACGATCTCAAGAAACGAATTTTAGAAGCCGCCCCCACAGAGGGCCAAGGCCGGGCCGCGTGGGGCCTGTGGTGCATCATCAAGGCGCAAGGCTGGGATTCTGCCCGTGAATGTAATTCTAAAACCACATGGTATCGAAATTTAAAGATTCTGCGTGCTGCCGGACTCGGTGACGCGGACATCAGCGCGGGTAATGTCGTCGCGCTTCGCAAACGGATCATCGATGCACAGATGGTCAATGACTGGTCGCAAATCGCGGCGTAATTACTGGAGAAAATACCATGTTGAAAATTTCTATCGTCAAAGGCTTTGATCAGCCTGTCTCTCGCAACACTCAGAACGGCACCCGCTGGCATCAGATCGCGTATGCCCATTTTGGCGGCGCTTATCCCGCTGAGATTCGCATCCCTCTGGCTGATCCCAATGGTGCTTACCTCGTCGGCGATTACGTGCTGGACAATTCGTCTTTTCGGGTTGGTAAGTACGGTGATCTGGAGATCAATCCTTTCCAGCTTAAGCTTGTTCAGCCCGCGCGTGCTGCTGTTGCTCAAGCGCCACAACAGGCTAAGGCCTCCTAATGGCACAAGTCGTCGCAGTCTGTGATGGCAACTGGGTGACCTCCGGGGCTCTGACCGGCAATCACCTCATTTGTGACGGCACGCTGACACAGGCGGCGTGGCCGCCTCCCTCATTGCTTCCGCCTCTGTCTATCGCAGAGGCGGGAACAATTCTCACATCAGCCGCTGTGCTCTGGGCGCTGGCGTGGGCGTTTACCAAGATCAGAGCAGTAATGTAACCCCAACTCAACCTGAAGGAGTGTCCATTATGGATATGACCGCTGTAACTGACTTTATCACCGGCGACGCAACTACTGCTGTTGCAACCGTTGGCGGTGCCGCTCTGGTGCTAATCATCGGCCTTAAAGTCTGGCGCTACCTGCGCAGCGCAGCCTAAAAACTGCGATCCACTGGCGGGGCTTCGGCCCCGTTTTTTATCAAGGTGAAACATGGAAACAGGAATGGAAGGATGGCTAGTGCTCGGTATCGTTGGCCCTGCCTTGTGGCTGCTCTTTTCGCGGCTCTAGCTAACGGCGCTTACGCTGCGAATTCTGAATACACAAAGGTCCAGACCGCTTTTAAAGACCCTTCGGGCGGTCGCACCGTTTATGGCTCATTCATCGCTAAGACCAAAGTCAATACGCTCCCTGCTGTTTACAATAACGTCAATTTGCCCGCGTCTGCCCGTACTGTCGGCAAAATGGCAAGGGGTGCGCTCGGCGGGCCTATTGGCGCTGCATTGACTGCCGCTGCTTTGCTAGATGACCTTATTGCACAAAAGAACCCTCAGACCGGCGATTGGGAACTGGTGAAACCACCGGAGCCATTTAGTGACTGTCCGGCTGGCACGGGGGGGTACAGTTACTGCCAAGCTGTTCCTCAAGGCCTCCGCGATGTTGCGCATACGTGTGTCTCAACATCAACTCAGGGCGTCCAAACAGTATGGGGCAGCGCCCCGGTGCCTTATGGCTCGTCATATACTAGTGTTGCACCGGCTGGCGCTGACTGGGTTGGTAACTGTGGGGCGTATGCTATTTATAGAATGCCTGCTGGGTTATCGGAACCAACGACAACGCCTGCCACCGATTCCGAAATCTATGATGCGCTGTCCGATCACATGAATATGCAGGACTGGCGCGACCTTATGGAATGGTTTGCTCTTAACCGCAAGCAGGACTATCTCAACGATAATTTGTCGGAGCTGAAGCAGGCTCTGGACCAGATCGCCAATGCTCATCAGCAGGCGGCTGACAATAATCTCACCCTGGACACAGATATTGAGATCGTTACTAATTCATCGACTGAGAACATAAATAATTACAATACTGAGTTGACCGAGATACAGAAGTTGCTGAATCAGATCGTCAACAATACCACTAATATTACCGTTGAGATGGACGCATCTAAAATCGATATTCCGACCGACTGCGATTTCCACCCTACTATCTGCGCATTTATTGACTGGTTCAAAACTACTGAACCGTTACCTGAGCACCCCGATCTGCCCGTTGAAGATATCGGCCCTGAGACATTTAATAGTGGCTTAGGCTCTGGCAGTTGTCCCGCGCCTGTGCAATTCAGTTTTCACGGTCAATCGATGGAATATAGTTATCAACCGGCCTGCGACGCTGCACCGTGGTTTAAGGCGATACTAATTACCATCGCCGGTATCGCTGCCGCCTATATCCTGCTGGGGGTGCGCCAGAATGCTTAAATTCCTGATTGGCCTCGTTACTTGGATGTTGTCCGGCCTAATTGCTCGCGTCCTTATCGGGGCGGGCCTCACCGTCATTACATCTGTCACACTCGGCGCGCTTGTTGAATCTGCTATGCAGGACGCTATCGCAGGCCTGTCGGGTATCGCGTCAGCCGCTTTTCAGCTCGCCTTGCTCGGCGGGGTTGCGGACTTCTTTTCTATTATCGGATCAGCATTGCTCACCCGCGCTGCGATACGCGCTGCAATGGCGGGCCTAGGCCTTAAAACGGGATCAAGCTCATGATTATTCTGGTCACCGGCGTCCCCGGCTCAGGCAAAACGCTTTACAGCATCGGCCTGATACTTGACTGGCTAAAGCAGGGCAGGGACGTATACGCCGACATTGACGGCCTTAATATCGACGGCGTACAGCCTGCCCCTGATGATTGGCGGGATACTCCTGACGGTTCAGTCGTGGTCTATGACGAGTGTCAGCAACGCTACGGCCCTGACGGTCAGCAAGGCCGATCTAAGCGCGACGATATCGCTGCAATGGAAGTCCATCGCCACACCGGTCACGACATATTGCTTATCACTCAGCATCCCAGCTTGCTGCACAATCATGTTCGGCGCTTGGTCGGCAAACACCACCATGTGTCCAGGGTGCTCGGTGGCAACGTGGCTAAAATCTACACTCAGGACAAGGTCATTAAGGTAGACAGTCGGACCGACCTCAACGCATCGGATTTGCAGACATGGCCGTACCCGAAGAAACATTTTGAACTCTACCAGTCTGCCACCGTCCATACGCACAAATTCAGGATGCCGAACAAAGTAAAATACGGCCTTGCCGCGATGGCTCTACTCGTCGTTGGCGCTGTCTATATGTACCAGACAAGCACGTTCTTCCATCCGGACCTAAAGGAGGAGGGGCCTCCCGAAGGTTCCACCATGCTTGCAAGCCTCGACACTTCACCCGCGCCTATCGCTGTCTCTGAGCAACTACCCACCCATGAGGTCCCCCTTGCTGGGTGCATCAGTTCGTATCGAGGCTGTCACTGTTATGACGAGAGCATGACGCCAATCGCGATGGATGAAGTCCAGTGTCTCAACACACTGGCAAAGCCACTGCCACGGCGGATTGCGGCTGTGAACGGGCGCACGTCAGGAGCACCGTCACAGCCGCAACCGCAAAGGCAAGCAGCCCCTAAGCGAGAGACAGTGCAGCTCAGAATCCCGGATTACGTCGATTAATCAATGAAGCGGTGGATCTTCCTCACCTTCGCATAAACCATTTCTGGTGTGCTCATCGTATCTATCGTCACTTGCTCAACGATGAACGTTTGTGCATCAGGTGCTGGTAAAATGATGACATCGTTCAGCATAGGTCTTATTTCAAGCGACAACTCCCATCTAATTCCATATTCCTTTTCGATAAATGTCACTTGCATTTCTGAATGATCCTTTTCAGTTTTTCGCTATTTCAGCGCCTGCGGTATCTCCCCGTCAAGGGGTTGGTGCGGCCCGCAGCGCAGCGAGGACACGGCCCCTTGATCGGCACTCCGTTAATCACGCTTAGCAAGGGGGTGCTGGTGTCTTTTCGCCAGCATCCCTGCCGCGCGGCGAGCGTTCCCAAAGGGCCCCCGGAGGGCCTGCGGAGCATACCCCGCAGGTTATGCGCCGAGGATCTGCACACCAGGTTAAGCCCATTCGCAACCTATTGTTTTTAATGTGATTTTATGGCTCTATTTTTATGTCATTGCCGTTATGGATGATCACGTGTGAATAGCTCTGCTGATATTGAGCAGGTTTTAAGGGACTATGGCTTAAGGCGTGTGCAGTCTCGATCTTGGGATGAGGCAGCCGATCGGTGGGTGATGACCACCTCTCATAAAGCTGATCACCACCGTGATATTGCTAAGCTTCAGTGGTTGGCGCCCTACTTCTCGGGGCTTCGTTTGTCCGACATAGACGAGGATTTACTTTTTCAGGTTTCCCATATCAAAAAGCAGGAAGCTTCACCGTCAACTGCGAACCGTCATTTGGCACTGATCAGATCGATACTTCGGGCAGCCCGTGATGATTGGCACTGGATACACTGGGTGCCTCGAATACGCTTCTTTCCAGAGCCTGAGCACCGCGTACGCTGGTTAAGGCCGTTAGAAGCTCGAAATCTGATATACCAGCTCCCTCCCCACTTGTCTGCAATGGCTCGCTTTACCCTTGCAACAGGACTTCGCCAGAGCAATGTCAGCTACCTGCGGTGGGATCAAATAGATATGCGGCGCTCTTTGGCGTGGGTTAATGCAGCAGATAGCAAATCTCGGCGATCTTTTTCTGTGCCTCTCAATCGCGCTGCTCAATCAGTCCTTACTGAGTGGTCCGGCACCCATCCCAACTATGTATTTGTTTACCAGGGTAATCCTGTCTCGCGCTGCTCAACGGCCGCATGGACAAAAGCCAAAAAGCGAGCAGGCATCCAGGATTTTCGCTGGCACGATCTCCGGCACACATGGGCCAGTTGGCATGTTCAGAACGGAACGAGTCTCTACGAATTACAGGAATTGGGGGGATGGAAAACGCTCGATATGGTCTTGCGGTACGCGCACTTATGCGGTGATCAGTTGGTCGCTGCTGCTCAGAGAGTTGACAAGAATTGCGCCGAAGTCTTTGATTTTTAAGCAGAGGATTGAAAATCCTCGTGTCGGTGGTTCGATTCCGCCTCTGGGCACCACTTAATTCTCTGATATTACTAGACTTTTAAAAACTCCCAACATAATTGCGATGTGGCAATGCCGTTATTGTCGAGCAACCGGACAAATACATGGGCCCTCTAAAGCTAATCGCTTCGCCCAGCAGATAAGAATCAGCCAAGGCACATGCCACACCTCAGATAAACTCTCGGCAGAAGCAGCTAACCGCATTTTCGGGGCTGGCAGACGGGCGAATTTGCCCAACACAACGCGCGACTAGTCGTGCTGAGCACTCGCCCTTTGAATAAGTGAAAACAGCAGATCCACAACCCCCTTGGCTACATGTTCGTCAGCTAAGAACTGTGTCGCCAACTCTTTATGCGCCACCATTGAGCTAATCACCGCATTTTGAACAGCAGAGGGGAACTCTCCCAGCATCGCCTGCTCTTTGCTGTTGTTGCGAACCTGGTCCATTACCCCCGAATTTTCATTCACCTTGCTGGCCAAGGAATTGAGCCAGTTGACTTTGTCGTCATCCGTCAGGTCTTCACCAACAAATAATTCGTTGAGACGCGCGATAATTTGGGACAGTTTTTCGTAATCCTGTTCTCGAGGGTTGTGGCCACCGATTGCCGTTACACCAGTGACGTACCCCACTTTATTGGGCTCCAACACAATACGCTGCTGACGAACTTCATTGAGCTTATAGTGAGTCATCACCACTTCACTGAGGTCGATATCCTCCTTGATTTGCTCTTCGCGCAGGAGCGGCAGTAAGTGCGTCGCGTAGACCGCCAGCCGTTCCAGGTCCTCATCGCTGAAATCCACCACTTGAGAGATAAACTCGTAGTACCGACTGAAAGACCTCAGGTTCTTTTTGAAGGTATCAAGAACGTCCTTTGTCTCCTTAGCCAGACTGAGAGCATGCTCAGCCCGCTTTATTGCCACCTTGTTATTTTCGGCCTCGGCTTGATTAAGCGCGCTCTGAGCCTCCTTAACCGCCTCCATTACAGCGCTATATCTCGCTCCATAGCGCTCCACAGCAGGTCTACAGGCAGCCACAAGCGCGGGCTGCTTCGCCTTCGGATTGAAGTAGGCCTCAGCGAACTGCTCGACCTCTGCCCATTGAAAGATTCGCTCGTCCTTCAAGCTCTCCATCAGGTCGTAAACCAGGTTGGGGTCTGACACTGCTGCAATCTCAGCGGTCTGGTAATACTTCTGGAATTCGTCGAGGATGTCCTGCGGGTCGTTCACGAAGTCGAGAATGAAAGTCCGGTCCTTGCCGGGATAGATTCGATTCAATCGCGACAGGGTCTGAATGCAGTCCACCCCCGCCAACTTCTTGTCCACATACATTGCCACCAGCTTGGGTTGGTCGAAGCCGGTCTGGAACTTGTTGGCGACTATCATGACCTGATAGTCCGGGGTATCAAAGGCTTCCCGCATGTCTCGACCTTTCAGACCTGGGTTCATGTTGCGCTCGGTAAAGGGCTCGGGGCCTGACTCCGGGTCATTCACATCACCCGAGAAGGCCACCATTGCGCTGATACCGGTATACCCTGTAGTGGTCAAGTAAAACTGGCCACGGGTTTATAAGTTTTCCAGTACATACTTT
>NZ_CFHTQA010000011.1:0-81481 GCF_984394615.1 Spongiibacter sp.
CGCTCATAGGCGGTCATCAGCAGTTTTCGCCGCCCCGCCGTAAGCGCCTGCCCCATGCTTTCACAGCAGTAATCCAGTGCCTGCTCAGTGCAGCGGCTGAAATCCACGTAGTTCTGCATCAGCCCCCGACGAAAGCTGTACTCCAACTGTTTTTCCCGCCAGCGCGCCGCAAACAGCGGCGCCAAGTCGCCCATCAGCTCATACAGAGGCTGCGCAATCGCTCCGGTATCGATCAGCGTGCCGTAAACATCAAAGCCCAAGACCTTGTTCATCTGCCGCCTCCTGTGCCGCCACCTGTGCCGCCACCTAGCGAAGTCTGGCAGCAATTCGGGTAAAATGCGCGCCGTTAACGCATCGAGGTAATCATGACCACGTCAGACAAGGCCCCGCAAGCCCCTTCGCCCAAAGTTGGATTTGTCAGCCTGGGCTGCCCCAAAGCCCTGGTGGACTCCGAGCGCATCCTCACGCAACTGCGTATGGAGGGCTACGAGGTGGTGCCCAGCTACGACGACGCCGATGTGGTGGTGGTCAACACCTGCGGCTTTATCGACAGCGCCAAGCAGGAATCGCTGGACGCCATCGGCGAGGCGATCAGCGAAAACGGCAAGGTCATCGTGACCGGCTGCATGGGCAAGGGCAACGATGCCGAGGTGATCAGATCGGCTTTCCCCGAGGTATTGGGCGTCAGCGGACCAGCGGCCTATGACGAGGTAGTCAGCTCGGTCCACGAGTGGGCACCCCCGGTAGGCAAGCACGATCCCTTTGTAGACCTGGTGCCGCCGCAGGGCATCAAACTCACCCCGCGCCACTACGGTTACCTGAAAATTTCTGAAGGCTGCAACCACCGCTGCAGTTTCTGCATCATTCCCGCCATGCGTGGCGATCTGGTCAGCCGCCCGATCAGCGATGTGGTGGACGAAGCCAAGCGCATGGTGGCGGCCAGTACCCGCGAGCTGCTGATTATCTCGCAAGACACCAGCGCCTACGGGGTCGACACCAAATACAAGCTGGACTTTGTTGACGGTCGCGCACTGGAAACCCGCATGCAGGATCTGGCGGTCGCACTGGGCGAACTCGGCGTTTGGGTGCGCCTGCACTACGTGTATCCCTATCCCCATGTCGACAAGGTCATTCCGCTGATGGCCGAGGGCAAAATTCTGCCCTACCTCGACATTCCGTTTCAGCACGCCAGCCCGCGTATCCTCAAATTGATGAAGCGCCCCGGCAATCAGGAAAAAACCCTGGAGCGAATCAAGGCCTGGCGGGAAATCTGTCCCGATCTGGTTATTCGCTCCACCTTTATCGTCGGCTTCCCCGGTGAAACCGAGGAAGACTTTCAAATGCTGCTGGACTGGCTGGAAGAAGCCCAGCTCGACCGCGTCGGCTGCTTCCAGTATTCGCCGGTGGAAGGCGCTACCGCCAATGAGCTGCCCGATCCCGTGCCCGAGGACATCAAGCAGCAGCGCTGGGAACGCTTTATGGAAGTGCAGCAGCGCATCTCGGCGGAAAAACTCCAGCAACGCATTGGTCAGCAACTGGAAGTGTTGATCGACAGCGTCGACGAAGAAGGCGCCATTGGCCGTTGCTACGCCGACGCGCCGGAAATCGACGGCAAGGTGTATCTGGACGGCATTACCGACCTGCAACCCGGCGATGCGCTGGTTGCCACCATTGTTGATGCCGACGACTACGACCTCTGGGCCGTGCCCGTCGAGGAATAGACGCGCGCTGTGAATCTGATTCTGCTCCGCCCCGACGACTATCTCGACCCGCAGCGGGTACGCCTGAGCGATGCCCGCGCCGAGCAGATTCGTCAGGTGCATCGTGCCCAAGCCGGCGATTCGGTGCGCGTCGGCGACCTCGGCGGCCTGATGGGCAGCGCAATCATCGAACAGCTCGACGAGCATGCCGTTACCCTGCGTGTAGCGCTCGACCACCAGCCACCGGCCAAATTGCCCGTCACGCTGGTGCTCGCCCTGCCCCGCCCCAAAATGGCCCGGCGCATTTGCCGTACGATTGCCGAACTCGGCGTACGCGAACTGATTCTGATCAACAGCTACCGGGTGGAAAAAAGCTACTGGTCCAGCCCGTTGCTGAGCGAGGACCGCATTCAGGACTATTTCATCGAAGGCTTGCAGCAATCGATGGATACCGCATTGCCGACGTTGCGCATTGAAAAATACTTCAAACCCTTTGTGGAAGACCGCCTGCCGGCACTGGCCAGCAACAAGCGCGCACTGGTCGCCCACCCGCGCAGCGACGTGCCCTGCCCTCGCGATATCCGCGACGACAGCCTGCTCGCCATCGGTCCCGAAGGCGGCTTCATTCCCTACGAACTGGAAAAACTCGAAAAAGCTGGCTTACAAGCCGTCACCCTCGGCGAGCGGATTCTGAAAGTGGAAACCGCCGTGCCGGTGTTGTTGAGCCGATTGTTTTCCTGAGCCAAGCAGACTTAGTCCAATGCCTGCGGTGGGACACTGCCTTCCATAAAGTTATCGATCGCATGTTGTGCGATGGCAGCAACGGCGTGCTCTCTCGGCAATGCCTTCAACAACTCCTGGTTCTCACGATTGTGACTGCCAGTGCTGTAACTAGGCACTTTGCCCAGCATTTCCATCGCCTCAGCGACAACTTCATCTGGTGTCTGATAGACCGCATGCTGGCCCTCACCACGTTCCACAGCACCTGCCACTCCTGGGGACAGTGTCATCCCGGCAACACAGGTCAGCACATCAACATTGTAGGGCTTAAATTCCCACCACAGAGATTCACCCAGCACAATGTTGTAGGCCTTAGTTGCTGCATAGTGCGAATAATAGGGAGAGCCCTGTAGACCCGAGCCGGAGGACATCAGCACAATACCGCCATGTCCGCGTTGTAACATCGGTTTGGCGAAGTGGTAAAGCAGAGCCAATGGGGAGACGATGTTTACACGTATTTTGCCCAGTTCGTAATCCAGCCCCAGATCCACCTTGTAAAAAGGACCGACATCTGCCAGCGCGGCGTTGTACACCAGTATGCCGACTTCCCGCTGAGCCACGGCAGCAATCACCTCATCTAGCAACGAGTCAGATGCTAGGTCCGCCACAATAGGCAGGCACTCCACACCGTACTGCTCACTCAAGCGTTGGCAACAATCATTTAGCATTCTGGCATCGCGATCAATAATCATCAGCTTCACACCCTGACTCGCAATAAATTCCGCGTAGGCGGCACCGATGCCTACGGCACCTCCAGCAAGCAGAGCGTAGGGACCGTATTTTTCTTTGAATGTCATAAGCATCCCTCAGTCATTGTTATGCTTGTCTTCCCGAGATATGAGTGTTTCCGGGCAAGCGGTGTTAAAACAGCCATGATAGCCAGCAGGAAATGCAGATAGCCATGCCCCAAGCTCATCCAAACGCCTTAACTATGCGGCGGTATGGCATTCCATCCCAGTAGAAGAAAATCCCCCGCATCAACGCAGCCTGTTTCAGGTTTTCACCAGCAAGCCGCCGCCTGCCACCATCAGTCCCACCCCGACAACAGCTCGCCCAGTTGATGACAATGAAGGCGACAATCGCGAGTGCAAGCGTGGCGCCAGCGCCGCATAGGCCAGTTTGACGACGCCAACACTCAATACGGTAATCGACAGAACCAGCCCTATATCGGTAGCAACCAGCGTCTGCATGTCCATAAACAACGGCAGCAGGCTGGCGTAAAATACGATGGCCTTGATATCTGCCAGGGTTAACAGTAATCCTGCGAGGACACTGCCCGGCAGTGATGCCGAGCGGCCAACACGGCTGTTAATGGGACGATGGCGACCGCGCCAGAGCTGCCAACCCAAAAAAATCAGATACAGGGCTGCCGCCACTTTGATGACCGCAAAAACCGCCCCCAGCTGCTGAGCAAGGGCGGCCATGCCCAGCACCGCCATCAGCACAAACAGGCAGTCGGCCAGCACAATCCCTAACGCGGCTGCGGCACCCTGCCGAAAGCCGCCGCGCAAGCTGCACACCGTCACCAGCAGCACACTGCTGCTGGGCAGCGCCGCCAGCGCCAGCATGGCGAGGCTCAACGCCACAATACTGGCCAGACTCATGGCTAAACTCCTGTTAGCGCGAGGTGAATATCGGCAAGCTTACCTCAGATATTCACCTAATCCCCAGCACAGGGGAATAGCAACGCGATCCCACGGCCACGCCTTGATCAGGAATCCCAGCGATAAATCAGATCCGCACCGTAGCTGCGCGGCTCTCCAAACATGACTGAGCGCCCGGCCTGCGGCAGGTTGTGTACATTGCTGATGCTGTACTCCTCGTCCAGCAGGTTCTTACTCCATAACGCCAGATCAAGCACCCCGCCCATCAGGGGAATGTCGTACCAACCCAGTCGCGCATTCAACACTGCAAAGTCATCCATGCGGTCGGCGTCAAAGGTCGCAAATTCCCGCACACCGCCGCCATTGCGCTCGTCAGTGAAGGCGTAAGTGGCATTCGCGACCACCTCTCCCCATTGCAGACTACGCCACAGCGTCCACTCGGCCGCAGCGGTATAGGCGTGACGCGGTGCAGAATCAAACACAAAGCCGTCATCAAGCTCCCCCGACAAGGGGTTGCGGCTGGGCTCAATGCTGGCTGACAGGTAGGCGTAATTCAGGATCAGCAACAGTTGCTCAGACGCCAACCAGGTGGCATCCATCTCGAAGCCTTTCAGGGTCGATTCCCCGGCATTGGCCACAGTGGTGTCACTGGTGGTATTGGGCACGCTGAAGTTGAGTTGCTGGTCGACAAAGTCCTGCTGGAAGACGTCGGCATTGATTTGCAGGCGGTTGTCGAAGAAGCGCGACTTGATACCCAGCTCGTAGGCCGTCACTTTCTCTTCGTCAAAGCCATTGGCAAAGCGCTGCGCGCCCTCGGCAGTTACCTGTTCGCGGGTATTAAAGCCGCCGCTTTTGTACGCCTCACTGACCTTGAAATACAGATTAATGTCATCGGCGGCCCCGTACTCAGCGATAAAGCTGAAGGAGTCGTCCTTAAAGTCTTTGTCGCCGGAGACATCGTAGAAGTCATCGGACAGCTGTGTGCCAATATCGCCATCGTCGCGATCGGTATTATCCAGGTCGCCCGGCACAACAA
Source organism: Spongiibacter sp. (assembly GCF_984394615.1). Taxonomy (NCBI): domain Bacteria; kingdom Pseudomonadati; phylum Pseudomonadota; class Gammaproteobacteria; order Cellvibrionales; family Spongiibacteraceae; genus Spongiibacter; species Spongiibacter sp. Next base: position 5,121 of record NZ_CFHTQA010000011.1, read on the forward strand.
GGAAGGTAATCTGCCTGCGCAGCGCATCAGCCTTGCGGTTGTCCTCCGAGTGTCGCGCCCCCAGAGTCAGGCTCAGCCGCTCGTCCAGAATCGGTGGGCGCCAGGTCAACTGTGCAAACACTGCCGCCGCCGTATTTTCAATATCGAAACGAGCCTGTGTCAGCACTTCGATGCGATTGCCGGTGGAGTTCTGCTCGGCCATGCTGCCCAGCGGTGCGGATAACAAATGGCCGATCTGACCGCGCCCCTGCTGCGCCCGCTCTTCAAAGTAGTACAGACCGGTAATGTAGCTCAGCTGGCCGCCAAACAGGTCGCCCGACAATTGCAGCTCATGGGAGAACTGCTCCTGATCCACCACCGGATGAACTTCACCGTATTGCACACTACGACCGATACAGGGACTGCAGACAGCCGAATCACCGGCGACTGCCGCCACAGGAAAACTGAATACTGGACTATTATCCAGCCGATAACCGTCAGTGCTTGCGCCGGTGGCAAGAATCGTCGGGGTTTTATCGTATAGCTCGCGCTCGGCATAGAGATATTTCAGGGTTGTCGTGTCATCAAGCTGCCAGGACAGGCTCAACTGGTGACCGGAGATACGGTTCTTCGCCTCTTCAAAGGGGGTCGCCGAAAAAATACGGTCGGGACGGTTGCCCGAGGTATTGAAATCGAAGAACTGCCTCGCCCCGGCATTGATAAGGTTGGTAAAGAGAATTCCCTGATCCAGCCCCGGATTCGGGATCGGATCCGACGGACGGGCGTGTGAATACACCAGATTCGTATTCGTCACCTCGGCCCGGTCATAGGCGTAGTCCAGGCGGACCGTATCCGAAATATCCCAACCGATATCCAGTCGATACCCTTCGGTATCGGTGTCGCCAAAATCACCACCCTGCCCGGTATTCTCGATATACCCATCGACGCGCTTATTGAGATACGCCAGCTTGGCAGCCAAGCCCTCGACCACGGGGACATTGATCATTGTCTTACTACTGAACAGATCGCGATCACCGACCGTAAAGGCCTGCTTCAACTGCACCCTATCAACATCCGGCTGCCGCGTAATGAGATTGACCGCCCCCGCCGTCGAGTTGCGTCCGTACAGGGTGCCCTGTGGCCCCCGCAAAACTTCAATACGCGTTAAATCCGCCAGCTCTGTCGTCAGCGCAGCAGAGCGCGCGATATAGGCGCCGTCGACATACACCCCCACCGGAGGGTCCTGCGTAATCTGCGCGTCAATCAGGCCAATGCCGCGAATATAAATACGCAGCGTCGTGGTATTAATGGGGAACGGCTGAATGGTCATCGCCGGCACATTGTTGGCGAGATCGCCCACGTTGCCGATGCCCTCGCGCTCCAATGCCTGTTCACCGAACGCATCCAGGGCGATCGGCGTATCCTGAAGGCTCTCCGTTTTCTTCTGCGCCGTTACCAGAACCTCCTCCAGTTGGCGAGGCTCCGCATGTGCAGCGTAGTTTGTGCCGGCGGCGCCCAGCCACAGCCCGATCAGTAGTCGTTTCATAATCTCCGTCCGCAGTTTTATTGTTATTCATGAACGCCGATTAAGGCACTCGTCTTAACGATAGACTAAAACTCGAAGCCGAAACACATCATTTCAGACCAGGCTAATAAACAAAATCGGCCACAAGTGAATTAACGGTGGGCACGTTAATATTGTGACGCCCCACTCAAAGGGCCAGCGCAGGTACCGGGCGACACCGAGTATTGCGCGGACCGAATTGCATGCCGCCCCCGTTCCTCACGCGGTTAACGCTTTGAGACCGGGGGAGCCATCGCCATGGACAAGCCGCTGAGATGATGCCTTTGCATATCGACAACAAAGCACAAAGTCACTTTTCGCGGCATTTTTGGGATACGGTTGATGGTGAAAAAAATGAATTCCGCGCTCTGTTAACCCGCCGCTTTCTCTATTTAGAGAAGCACCTTGAACAGCCCTATCCAATATCGCTGATGCGCGGTTTTTAAGCCTAAATAGCCAAGAAAACCGCGCTTCACGCTATTCGGCATACGCGGTATGAGGTTTTTTTCCTACGAAGAATAACGCGGAAGTTCGGCTTTAGATCTAGATAAATTAGGTGTGGATCTGAGGGTTATCAGACACCCCAGAAATCCACCAAATAGCGCCGCTCACTCCCCCCGCTGTTGCTCCCACTTAGGCGGTAACAACAACACTTTCAGCCCTTCCCAAGGATTTTTGGCCGCAAAGGCATCTCGCCACATGGCCAGAAACTCGTGAAAGTTCAAGGTAATGATATTGCGGGAGTGGATTTGATCGACAATGCCGTAATCCACCGGGTTGTCGTCCTGTTCTTCGGTGTAGGTGCCGAACAGGCGGTCGAAAATGATCAGCACGCCGCCGTAGTTGCGGTCGATGTATTCGGGGTTGCGACCGTGATGCACGCGGTGCGCACTGGGGGTGTTAAACCAGAATTCCACCCAGGGGTGCAGCTTGCCCACGGCTTCGGTGTGCACAAAATACTGGTAGCAGAGATTAAAGGCATAAAGACTGAACACTACCGCCGGGTGCACGCCCAGTAATACCATCGGCATAAAGAACAGCCACCAGCCGGTAAGCGAATACAGCAAGCTCTGCCGCATGGCGGTGGTCATATTCATGGTTTCGCTGGAGTGATGCACCACATGAGCACTCCAGAACCAGCGCATACGGTGGCTGGCGTGATGAAACCAGTAGTAACAGAACTCCATGGCGATGAATAAGGGCACGATCGTCCAGCCGTTGACCGGAATATCGAAGAAGCGGAACTGGTAAATCGCGGTAATGAGTGCGCCGGTCACCAGCAGGTGGATCAGGGTTTCCAGTATCTGGTAGCTGCCGCCCAAGCCGAGGTTGACCAGAATCTCCGGCCACTCAAACTGCTTCCACATACGGTGCGACGGTCCACGGCGCTTGCGCAGCCAAAGCTCGGCGGCGAAGGCCAGCAGAAACATTGGCGTGGCGGCAAACAGAATGACCTGCTTCCAGTCGATGTGCGGGCCGAGTATGCCCTGCAAGGTGTTGTTCAATTCACTGATCACGTTCACTCTCCCGCCGTCATCGTTATTGTTTTGCGCACCGCGTTCGACGCGACGCGGCTTTAAACAGCCAGGCAATTATGCTGTAGTAAGCGCCAACGCGATTTGACATTTTCGGACATCACGCCATGCCCTCCCCCCTGCGCGACGCCGTCGTTCCCAATACCTACGTGCACCTGCTCTACGAGCACTTGCAGGCGCAGGGGCGCGATGCTGAAGCCTTGCTGGGCGAGGCCCCGCCACCGTCGCAGGGCCGTTTCCCGGTATTGCGATGGCGGCAGCAGTTGCGCCGGGCGGCCAGCGCGTTGAATGATCCCCTCCTGGGCTTACACCTCGGTCAACGCATTACGCCAAGGCATTTTGGTGTATTGGGTCACGTGCTGCTGAGTTGCGGGAATCTGGCAGGCGCACTGGCGCGGTTAGAGCGCTACCAGCGCCTGATTTACGATGTGAATCCGATGCGGGTCGAGCTGCGCGACGCAAAAGTGATATTGAGCTGGGGCGCCGAGCGCGGTCGCCCCGGCTCGTTGGTTGATGAAACCGCCATCGCGGCGCTGATGCAGTTTTGCCGGGACATTACCGGCTTGCCCGACGCCTGCGCTGACAGCATTGCCTTTATCAATCCCGCGCCCGCCGCACTTGGGCCCTATGAGCAGTGGTTCGGCTGCCCGGTGCAGTTCCGGTGTGATCGCACTGAGGTCATTTTTCATCAGCAACTTTTGGAGGCGCCGCTTCGACAAGCTGACGCCGCGCTGTCCGCCGATCTCGACAAACAGGCAGCCTCTCTGCTCGGTCAATTGGAGCGGGGGGAAGAAGCACCGCTGTCCGCACATATTCGCCAGATGATTGCCGCCCGGCTGCGCTATCAAACCGCCTCTGCCGAACATTGCGCCACCGCACTGCATACCTCGCCGCGACATTTACACCGGCGACTGGCCATTGAGGGCAGTCGCTTTCGCGAGTTGTTGGCGCAGACCCGTCAGCAGTTGGCCGAACATTATCTGCACGACCCCCGCCTGCAACTGGAAGAAATTGCCGCCCTGCTAGGTTACGCCGAGCACAGCGCGTTCAGCCGGGCGTTCAAACACTGGACGGGAGAGTCTCCCCGCCAGTTCCGCGAACGTCTGGAGAACGCGCCGTCATGACTTCATCGGTCGGCCCAGCAGCCAACGGGGCAATGCCAGACCGAAGAAGATGCCCAACAGGCGCAGGCCGATAATGACCGCCATCCCGGCCAGCATGGATAGGGTTTCCGGCTGCCCCAAATGAAGCAGCAGTGTGAACAGCAGTCCCCCGCTGATCGCGGCGGTGGCGTAGATTTCCCGGTGGAATATCAGCGGAATATCGTTGCACAGCACATCGCGCATAATGCCGCCCGCGACGCCGGTCATCAGTCCCATCAACACCGCAATCTCCGGGTCCATCCCCAGCCCCAGTGCTTTCTGTACCCCTGCCAGTGTGAAGAATGCCAGCCCAATGCCATCGAACACATCGAGCAGCTTCAACGGCAGTCGCACAAAACGCTGAACGATAAACGTGCTTATCGCCGCCATCATCCCCAGCCACAGGTAGCGACTATCGGCAATCCAGATGGGATCGACACCCAGAATGACATCCCTCAGCGTACCGCCGCCCAGACAGGTGATCAGTGCAATCACCAGCACCCCGAAGATATCCAGTCGCTTCTGGCAGGCCGTCAGCGTGCCCGAGGCAGCAAAGACCGCTATACCGAAGAAGTCGAGAAAGGCCGACAGGGATGCAATCATGGCACCGCCTCCATCACGCGAAATGAGGGCCATCACGGCCCGGCTGTTGTAGGGCCGCTAGTGTACTGCGGCAGACGAAAGATAGCAGCGGCGCCGTTGCGTCCCGGCTTTTTTTAACGGCTTGCCCTGCCAATAAAACCCTGCTGTGCTAGGGTAATTCTATTGCTACGCAATATCGCTGAGGAGTCGTTATGAAGTCTACAGAATCGCTATTGTCTGAACTGCAGTGCGAAGGCAAACACTATCGCTATTACGACCTCACCAAGCTCAATGATCCGCGCGTGGATCAGCTGCCCAAGTCACTGAAGATTCTGCTTGAGAACCAGCTCCGCCACTTTGACGGCGAGAACGTGGGACAGGAAATTATCGATGCCCTGCTCAACTGGGTTGATACGGGCACAGGCGGTGACGACATCAATTTCTCCCCCGCGCGGGTGTTAATGCAGGACTTTACCGGCGTACCCGCCATTGTCGATCTGGCCGCCATGCGCGATGCCGTCGCCAAGCGCGGCGGTGATGTCTCGGTGATCAATCCGCAGATTCCCGTCGACCTGGTCATCGACCACTCGGTGACCGTTGACCAGTTCGGCTCTCCTCAGGCTTTTCAGGAAAACGTCGCCAAGGAAATGGAGCGCAATGTCGAGCGCTACCGCTTTCTCAAGTGGGGACAATCGGCCTTCGACAACTTCAATGTGGTGCCGCCGGGCACCGGCATCTGCCATCAGGTCAATCTGGAGTACCTGGCGCAGGTGGTCTTTCAAGGTGAAGACGCGCAAGGGCCGCTGGCCTACCCCGACACGGTACTGGGCACCGACAGCCATACGCCGATGGTGAATGGCCTCGGCGTGCTGGGCTGGGGCGTGGGCGGTATTGAGGCGGAGGCCGCACTGCTGGGCCAACCCTATTCCATGATGCTGCCCGACGTCGTCGGTTTTGAAATGCAGGGCGCCCTCAACGAGGGTGTGACCGCAACCGACTTGGTACTGACTGTGGTGGAAATCCTGCGACGCGAGGGAGTGGTCGGCAAGTTCGTCGAATTCTTCGGCGATGGCCTCGCCGAGCTGAGCGTGGCCGACCGCGCCACCATTGCCAATATGGCGCCGGAATACGGCGCCACCTGCGGTTATTTCCCCGTGGATGAAGCCACGCTTGCCTACCTGAAACTCAGTGGTCGCAGCACCGATACCGTGGCGCTCACCGAAGCCTACTGCAAGGCGCAGGGCCTGTGGCGGCATCCCGGCGACGCGCCGCGTTTCTCTCAGACCATTCAGCTCGACCTCGGCAGCGTGGAACCCAGCCTTGCCGGGCCCAGCCGCCCGCAGGACCGGGTAGTACTGGGCCAGCTCGGCAAAACGATGGCCGACTACCTTGCCGAGAAAGGCAAAGACCGCGAAGAATTTTCTGCCATTCCCGATATGGGGGAAAAGCTGCACCACGGCGACGTAGTGATCGCGGCAATTACCAGTTGTACCAACACCTCCAACCCCGACGTAATGATCGCCGCCGGGCTGGTGGCCCGCCGCGCCCGCGAACGTGGCCTGCGGGTCAAGCCCTGGGTGAAGACCTCGCTGGCACCAGGCTCAAAGGTCGTCAGCCAGTATCTGGCGGACAGCGGTCTGCAGGAGGACCTGGATTCGCTGGGCTTTGATATTGTCGGCTACGGCTGTACCACCTGCATCGGCAACTCCGGGCCGCTGCCGGAGCCCATTTCCAAGGCCATTGACGACAAGGACATGCTGGTATCAGCGCTGCTGTCGGGCAACCGCAACTTTGACGGCCGCATCCACCCCCAAGTCAAGGCCAGTTGGCTGGCATCTCCCCCGCTGGTCGTGGCCTTTGCATTGGCGGGCACGACGCTGATTGACCTGCAGAATGACCCTATCGGCAAAGACAAGCAGGGCAACAAGGTGTATCTGAAAGACCTGTGGCCCAGCAGCGACGACATTCAGGAAATTCGCAAAATCGTCAGTGGCAGCATGTACCGCGAGGCCTACAGCGATGTCTTCACCGGCACCGAGGAATGGCGTGAACTCGAAGTGGAGAAAAGCGACACCTACCAATGGCAGGACGACTCCACCTATATTCGCCTGCCGACCTTCTTTGAGAACCTAAAGGCGCCGGAAGACACGCTGAACAGCGTGCACAATGCCCGCGTGATCGGCCTGTTCGGTGACAGCATTACCACCGACCATATTTCTCCGGCGGGTAAAATTGCCGACGACAGTCCTGCCAGCCATTACCTGCAGAGTCTTGGTGTGGCGCCGACCGACTTCAATTCCTACGGTTCCCGTCGTGGTAACCATGAAGTGATGCTGCGTGGCACCTTCGCCAATGTGCGACTGAATAACCGCATGGTAGGAAAGGAAGGGGGCTACACCCTCGGCCCCAATGGCACCGATATTCTCAGCATTTACGACGCCGCGATGAAATACCAGCAGCAGAACACGCCACTGGTAGTACTTGCCGGCAAACAGTACGGCACCGGCTCCAGCCGTGACTGGGCAGCCAAGGGCACGCTATTACTCGGTATTCGCGCGGTAATCGCCGAAAGCTTTGAGCGCATTCACCGCTCTAACCTGATCGGCATGGGTGTGTTGCCCATCGAGTTGGACCCCGAAGTCCGTATGACAATGCTGGAGCTGGACGGCAGCGAGGAAGTCGATATTGTTCCCTGCGATGACATACTGACGCCGAAACAGACCTTGCGCATTATCTTGTCCCGCCACGATGGCAGCCGCCACGAGGTACTGGGACGAAGCCGTATCGATACCCGACAGGAAGCCGAGTACTACCGTCACGGAGGCATCCTGCAATATGTACTGGCTCAGCTGCAGAAATAGCCCGATTATAAAATAGCCCTAAAGCGCAGTCGGCGGATTGACCGCTGCGCCGCCGCTGGCATACTCAGGGGAACAGGAGAGGGAGCACCCCACGATGAAAGTCCATTTAGAACTGGAAATCGAACCGGAAGAACTGCGCCGTCTGGTTGGCTTACCCGACATGCAGCCGATCTGGGATTCGGTACAGAAACGCGTTGCCGAAGGCGACAGCGAGATGATTCAGCAGGTGGCCAAAACCGCGTTTACGGAGGGTATGAAAACCCTCGACATGACCACCCGCTTGCTGAAAACCCTCAGTGGTCTGGCGAGCCGCCGCGACAGCGAGGCCAAAACCAAGGCCAGCACAACAAGCGCGGCCAAAAGCAGTACGCGCAAAACAGCAACGAGTAAAAGCCGCGCCCGCAGCAGCAGTAACCGCAGCAAAAGCAGTGAGTAAGCGCCGGGCCAGAACGCAATCAGCGAGACCATTATTATGAGCAACAAAACGCAACGGGGCGGCGCCAAGCTGACCGCCTCGGGCAAGCGGCTGCGCGTGCGCACCGCGGAACGCAGCGATATTCCCGGTATTGTCGCGCTGTCAAAGCGTGTGTACCAGGGCACCGGCATCGATCCCTACTCCACGGCAGAACTGCGCGGTCAACTCAACCACTTTCCCGAAGGTAAATTTGTTGTCACGCTCGACGAAGACATCGTCGGCTACTGCGCCACCTTTCGGGTGAGCGGCGCCGTTTGCCTCAAGCCCCACACCTGGGAGTCGATCACCGCCAACGGCTATGGCACTCGCCACGACCCCAATGGCGACTGGCTCTATGGAATGGAAGTCTGCGTCGATAAAAGTGTTCGCGGCTACCGTATCGGTCAGCGCCTGTATAACGCACGTAAAAAGCTCTGCGAGTCTCTGCACCTGAAAGGCATTGTGTTCGTCGGTCGCATGCCCGGCCTCAGCAAGCGCCTGCGCCGTTTTGGCACAGCCGAACATTACCTCGAGGCGGTACTCAACAAGCAAGTGCGCGATCCGGTACTGTCCTTCCAGATTGGCAACGGCTTTGAGGCCATCGGGGTGGTTGAGCACTACCTCGATACCGACCGGGACTCACTGGGCTACGGTGCCCATATGGTGTGGCACAACCCCAAGATCGATCGCGATGCCAAACCCGGCCACGACAAGCACTATGGCGGTCGCCAGCCCGACACTATTCGCGTGGGCACGGTGCAATATATGCAGCGTCGCGTGCAGTCCTTCTCCGAATTCATGTCGCTGGTGGAATACTTTGTCGATGTGGTTGCCGACTACAAGGGCGACTTTGTGGTGTTTCCAGAGCTGATTACCCTGCAGCTGCTGTCGATTGAAGATCAGGAGCTGAACCCGCAGGAATCCATTGAAGCACTGACCAAGTACACACCCCGCTACCGCGAGGCCATGCAGGATCTGGCGGTGCGCTACAACATCAATATCATCGGCGGCTCGCACCCTACGCGGGTTGCCAATGGCCGGGTGGAAAACATCTCCTACGTGTTTCATCGCGATGGCCGTATTGATGAGCAGCCCAAAATTCACCCGACGCCCAACGAGGTGTACTGGTGGAATATTGAAGGCGGCAGCAGCCTGAATGCCATCGACACCGACTGCGGGCCGATTGGCGTGCTGGTTTGCTACGACGCCGAATTCCCGGAGCTGTCGCGGCATCTGGTGAATCAGGGCGCACAGATTCTGTTCGTACCGTTCTGTACCGACGAGCGTCAGGGCTATATGCGCGTGCGCTATTGCTGTCAGGCAAGAGCCGTAGAGAACCAGATCTACGTGGTCATGTCAGGCAACGTCGGCAACCTGCCCAATGTCGCCAACATGGACATTCAATATGCCCAAAGCTGTATTCTGACGCCCTGCGATTTCTCCTTTGCCCGTGACGGCATTGCAGCCGATACCACGCCCAATGTCGAAACGGTCGCGATTGCCGACCTGCGGCCGGAGAGCCTGCACATCGCCCGCAACAGCGGCACGGTACAAAACCTGCGGGACCGTCGCCACGACTTGTATCAAATGAAATGGCGGGGCCAATAGGCCCCGCGGGAAGAAGGTTTTATGTCTACGCTACTCAGCATTCTGGCGCTGCTGTTCCTGGCACTGTTTGTACTCATCCCGCTGATTGAGCGATTTGCGCCCCGTGCCAGCCCGGAACAGCAGCAGCGTATCAGTCGCTGGATTCTGCCGCTGGTCGCGATCGGACTGGTCGCCGCACTGATTAAGCACCTAATGTCGTGAAACGCATCTCGGCCGCATTATCCTGGACCTGAGCCTGTTTGGCCCGCGCACGCTCCCAGAAACGCTCGTGGAAGTAGAAGGCCACCGTGTTGACAGCAGGCTCCACCAGCGCCATCAAGCCGCCAATGACAAAACTGCCCGTCAACAGGTACGCCACCGTGAACGCAACGGAAAAGTGCATAATGGCAAAGCTGATGGTCTTCTTCATGGCCGGGGCCCTCAATCAATAATGATTCTCACTTGCAATCTATCTTAACAGCTCCCCCTCTCCCCGCAATAAGATTGTTTGTATGCTTTTAATTGGTTTCAGCGATCAATCAGGCCCTGTCTCGCTATTTTTTAGTGGCACAACAGTTGCTTCGCCCCAGACAGATACCGGACGCCCTCTGCGAATAAGGACTCTGTCATGCGTTTTCCTCTCCTCCCCCTGCTCGCCTTGCTGAGCCTGATAAGCCCCGCCGCCCTGGCCGATGACGCTCTGCCGCAGGACGCGGGCAATATGGTCTGGCTGGTGTGTGCCAGCGCGCTGGTGTTCTTGATGCAGGCGGGGTTTGCGCTGCTTGAATCGGGCATGTCTCGCAGCAAAAATGCCCTAAATGTGGTCATGAAAAACTACATGGATGTCTGTTTTGGTACGGTCGTGTTCTGGCTCATCGGCTACGGCCTGATGTTTGGCAGCAATCCCACCGGATGGCTGGGCACCGACCTGTTTGCCCCCTCGGAAATGGACCCCATGGGTTACGGGGTGCTGCTGTTCCAAACAATGTTTGCCGCCACCGCCGTCACGATCGCCAGCGGCGCCATGGCAGAGCGTACCTGCTTCGATGGCTATCTGCTGGGCGCGCTGGTGGTCACGGCATTGATCTACCCGATCTTTGGCAGTTGGGTCTGGAACAGCGGTGGCTGGCTGGCGGAACGCGGGTTTATCGATTTTGCGGGTTCAACAGTGGTGCACTCCGTCGGCGCCTGGGTGGCGTTGGCAGGGATCATCGTGATTGGCCCCCGGCTGGGCCGCTTCGGCCGCGATGGCCGCCCCCGCGAAATTCGCGGACACAACCTCACCCTGGTCGCACTGGGCGGCTTTATTCTCTGGTTCGGCTGGTTTGGCTTCAATGGTGGCTCAACACTGGAAGCCTCAACCGATATCGGCCTGATCAACCTGAATACCCAGCTGGCTGCAGCGGCTGGTGCCACGGGCAGTATGTTGCTGGCGAGTCTGCTGCGCCGCCCCATTCTGCTAACCGAGACCGTCAACGGCAGCCTTGCCGGGTTGGTCGCCATCACGGCGGGTTGCGCGTCGATGACACCCACATTTGCCCTGCTAACCGGCTTGATTGGCGGCATTATCTGCACACTGGGCGGCCAGCTGCTGCTGCGACTGCAGTTGGATGACGTTGTCGGCGCGGTCAGCGTTCACGGCTTTGCCGGTGCCTGGGGCACCCTCGCGGCAGGTCTGTTCCTGAAAGACAATATGTTCGACGGCCAACAGGTGATGACGCAACTTGTCGGCATTGGCGCCTGTTTTATCTGGAGCTTCGGCACGGCGCTGATGATGTATTTCGCCATCGACAAATTGCTGGGATTACGCGCTAACTCGCAGCATGAGCAACGCGGCCTGGATTTAAGCGAGCACGCAGAAATTGGCTACCCCGAATTCCCTTCGGGTCAACATGCCTACACCGCTGATCGCGCCGCTGACCTGGAGTGGAAACCATGAGTCAGGCGGCCATTCCCCTGCACCGACAGGCGATCGAAGACGGCCTGCGCGAGTTTCTCGACGACGCCTCGCTGCAGCAGGCCATGGACCACTGGCAACGTCAGTATGCAGACCAGCCGAGTACGGCTCTGCAGCGTTTCGTCAGCGACATTTACAGTGCATACGACATTTCCGCCAGCCGCGCGACGGTGCTGAGAAGCCTGCTGAAAGCCATCAATCTGAATGGAGATGCACTGCCCGGTGCCCCCAAATCGCGACGAACCGGCGCGCCCCTCAATCAGCGCTCAGAAGCGTTTTCACTGCTTATTGACGCGATCATGGTGCAACTGGAGGCCGAGGAACAGCGACGTCTGTTGCTGGAGTATTTCGCGGCACTGCGCAAAAAACACCTGCCGCCGGGCCTGCTGATTACGCTGCAAAGCTGGCTGGCCAAGCGCGATGCCAGCGCGGCACCCAATGCCGACAATGCGCAGCTGCGCTTTTTGCTGAATCAGTTATACATACTGCTCTGTGATCACCTGGGCCCGGTCAAAGCCGACCGATGTCTGGCTCGAGCCGTTAACAATGTGAATCAGCAGTATCCGTCGATGGAGGAGTTGGTCAGTCAGTTTCTATAGCGTTCAGCGGCCGAGGTCCGCCAATGGGTGGCGGTCCCAGGGCGGAACAAACAGCGCATTGGTCTCCTCGTCCGGCACCTCGTCGACACAGCGGTAGCACCAATTGGGGCATTCATCGCGGTCCTTGAAGCGCGCCCGCACGCCTTCAGCAAATTCCGGGTCGCGAAGACGATTTGCCGCCAGTACCATTTCCAAGCGGAAAACATCGGCGAGTCCAAGGCCACGACTGTCGGCAAACTGCCTGACAATCAACTTCAAGGCGCTGGCCGCGCCGCGATTAGCGCCATCCAACGCCAATGCCAGCCAGTCATTGCGACGGGCATCGCGTTCAAGCGCCGCCTGTAAGGCCCTCACACAACGACGCTCGCAGTGCTTATCTATCCATGGTCGATGCGCCTTCAACGGCGCGTCTTGCAAGCTGACCCCCTGCTCCACTTCCCAGTCAGTGAGGCAATCGGTGAGCAGTTCGCTGTTTGCTTCCGGATCCTCTTCCCAGGACAGCTCAAGCAGGCTGTTGAGCAAGCTCTCCTTGCTCTGGGAATCCCAGCAGTAATCCGCCAAGCCGGAATACAAGGCATCAGCCGGACCCAGTTCAACGCCTGTCAGAGCGGCAAACAGGCCGGTGTGCCCCGGCATCTGCCCGAGATACCAACTGGCGCCCGCGGTAGGGATGAGTCCAATACTGGCTTCGGAGACCGACAACTGACTGCGTTCAGTGACAATGCGGTGACTGGCACCGGCCATCAGCCCCAATCCGGCGCCGCGCACCCGACCGTCGGCCCAGCAGATCACCGGCTTGGGAAAGGTGTGGATGAGATAGGCTGCCATGTACTCGCAACGCAGCAGAGCCTCAGCCTCAATGGCCGCACCGCCGGGATTTGCCAGAGCCGATTCCAGCATCCGCAATACATCGGCGCCGCCGCAAAACCCGCGGTCACCGGCGCCGTCGATAAACACCGCCACCGCCTCAGCATCGTCGCGCAACACTATCAGTGTGTGCAGCAGACGCTCAGCCATTTCCGGGCCAATGGCATTCAGTTTCGCCGGGGCGTTGAGGGTCAGCCTGGCAAGATACCCGCCAGCAGGTAGCGCAAGGCGCTGCAAACAAAGGGAGTAATCAACCTGCATACGCTGGTCCACCACTGAAAACGATGCTGCCAGTATCGCCACTGCGACGGCCAGACTCAAGCAGTCACAGTCCGATCCCCGCTCACCGCGCCAATCGGCAGCTGCGGCAACTGCCGGCCCAGATTGACCCAACTGTCATTTTTTATTTCGTCGCACGGCCAATTTGTCACCGCAGTGCATTCGTTATGCTCCGCTTCCAATGTGGATATCCGCATCCCACTACTGACTTTCACTGCACGAGGCCGCCATGACGACTTACAAAGCCCCGGTACGCGATATCAATTTCGTTATCAATGAACTGCTGGACTACCAGAAGCACTACACTCAGGTTCCCGGCGGCGAAGAAGCCACACCGGATATGGTTGACGCCATCATCGGCGAAGCGGCCAAGTTTGCCGAGGAAGTCTTAGCCCCGCTGAACCAGCCCGGAGATGAGCATGGCTGCAAATGGGAAGACGGCAACGTCACCACCCCGCCCGGCTTTAAAGAAGCTTACGATTTGTGGGTTGAAGGCGGATGGCAGGGCCTGTCTCACCCTGCCGAGTACGGCGGCCAGGGTCTGCCAATGTCTATGGGCCTGATTAAATCGGAGCTGGTGGGCACGGCAAACTGGAGCTGGGGCATGTACCCCGGTCTCAGCCTCGGTGCGATGAACACACTGCTGGTACACGGTGATGAGCAGCAGAAAAATCTGTATCTGAGCAAACTCTGCGAGGCCACCTGGACCGGCACCATGTGTTTGACCGAGCCCCACTGCGGCTCTGACCTCGGGCAGATGAAATCGCGCGCCGAACCCCAGCAAGATGGCAGCTACAAACTGAACGGCACGAAAATTTTCATCTCTGCCGGCGAACACGATATGGCCGAAAACATCGTGCATATCGTCTTGGCTCGCACACCCGGCGCCCCCGAAGGCACCAAAGGTATTTCGCTGTTTATCGTGCCCAAGTTCCTCTCCGATAACGAGGGCAACGTGACTGAGCGCAACGGCGTCAACTGCGGCAACATCGAGAAAAAGATGGGCATTCACGGCAATGCCACCTGTGTGATCAACTTCGATGACGCCACCGGTTACATGCTCGGCAAGGAAAACGAAGGCCTGGCCGCCATGTTCACGTTTATGAATACCGCACGCATCGGTACGGCCATTCAGGGGCTGGCGGCGTCCGAGCTGGCTTACCAGAACGCCTGGCCCTACGCCATGGAGCGCTACTCCATGCGCGCGCTGTCTGGCTCGAAAAACCCCGACAAAGCCGGTGACGCGATCATTCACCACGGCGATGTTCGCCGTATGCTGCTGACCGCAAGGGCTTTCGCCGAAGGCGGCCGCGCAATGATTTACGATGCCGCGAAATATGCGGACCTGATGGTCAGCGCCCCAACCGAAGAAGAGCGCGATGCCTATGAGAACGAACTCGGCTTCCTCACGCCCATTCTGAAAGCCTTCCTGACAGAAACCGGCCTTGAATCAGCCAGCAACGCCATGCAGGTCTTCGGCGGCCACGGCTTCATCAAAGAGCACGGCATGGAGCAGATTTACCGCGACGCCAGGATTGCGACGATGTATGAAGGCACCACCGGCATCCAGGCCATGGACCTGATCGGTCGCAAGGTCGTGCTGGACGGTTTCAAACTCTATGCCGGCTTCAGTAAGAAACTCTACAAGTTTGGTTTCAGCTCACTGCTCAAAGGCAAGCGTCGCCGCTACAGCGCCAAGCTGATCGGCTATACGCTGAACCTGAACTGGAAGACCGTTAAGATGCTCGCCCGCGCCTCGCGCAATCGCGACGCGGTATCAGCGGCTTCTTACGACTTCCTGATGTACAGCGGCTACCTGTCGATGGCGTATTACTGGGCAATGATGGCCGAAGTCGCAGCAGAAAAGCTGGACAGCGCCGACAGTGGTGACCGTGAGTTCTACCAGGCCAAGCTGGAAACAGCGGAGTTTTACTTCAGCCGCCTGTTGCCTCGCGCCAAAGCTCACGCCGCTGCGATGGACAGCAGCACTGAAAGCGTAATGGGCATGGCACCGGAGCGCTTTACCCTGCGTTGATCTCTGACAGCCAGGCACAAAAAAAGGCGTCTGGAGTTTCTCCACGACGCCTTTTTTATTGCTCCGGCTGAGTGTCTTAATAACTCAGCTGCGACACTTCAACCTTCCACTTCCCTTCCTTGTCACAGGGGTTTGCCACTTCTTCGGTCTGCCCTGGCTCCACATCAAAGGCCTGCACGCTCAGCGGCCGTATCGCATCTTCCCGGGTATAACTGAAAACACCGCTGACCCTGGCTGCGCAGTGGTTGACCACCAGAAAGCGGGTCGAGACCTTATCGCGCATGTAGTAAGCACAGCTCGAACGATTGGATGCGGAATCCAGTGTTTCAACCTTCCAGTCCAGACAGTCTTCCGGCTGCGCTGCAAACACCGCAGTGCTCCCAAGCACGCCGAAAACAAGACCTGCAGCAATCACCATGGCCTTCATATATCACCCGTTCAGTGCGTCAACACTCATGCTATTTGCGAGTTTGCAATGCGGCTCTCAAACCCAACATACCGTGTTTGCACCTTAGCGGAAGCGATATCACCCGACAGCAGGTATTTTCCCCCATGCGTACTGCCTAAGGCCCGTACATGCTCAAAAAAATACAATTAAAACAGCTTGTTAGCGACGCGGGCAGTTAGGCAGTTTTGTGACGAAGTCATCAGACTCAAGACGGCAGGCCGCAAATCAGTCGACGCAGTATCTTCTCGTGCAGATTTTCAGGCGAGTCCAGCGCCAAGCGCTGCAGTATCTCCTGCTGCTGCCCCGACGCAGATGAACCACGCCACAGCAGCTGCACTTTTTCACGCCACGTCATGCGGGACAGCCTTATCAGCAACGCTCCCGCCTCCAACTCGAGATCGCTAAAGTCGCAACCTAATGGGAAACGGGGGCACAGTCCGGAGCGCTCCCCTTCAGCAATGCGATGCTGAATTCTTTCAGGGGTATTCTGTCGCCGGGCTTCGGGCAGACTGAAATCCGCAGGCAGCTTACCCCGCTGCTGGGCTTCCCGGATTAGCGCTGGCTGAAAGCGGCTGTCGGCGATGCCGATCAATGCCGCCGCCACCTCGGCATCGCGCTTTGAGCGCAAATCAGCGATGCCGTATTCCGTAATCACCATGTCCCGCAAATGCCGGGGAACCGTGCAACTGCCATACTGACTGAGAATATTGGAAACGGCTTCACCGCTCTGCTGCCGACTGGCGCGGATCATCAACATCGAGCGCCCGGTTTGCAACTGATGCGCCATCGCCACAAAGTTATATTGCCCACCCACACCTGAAATGACCTGCCCGCTTTCCAGCGTATCGGAGGCCACCGCGCCATTCAGGCTGACATTCAGGCCGGTATTGATGAAGCGGGCATCTCGGCGTTGCAGTCGATAGAGCCTGGGATTCAGGTCAAGTTGATTAATCTTGTTCACGCCGCACATGGCCAATTGCCGACGGCGCTCTTCCGGCATTTCCCGTAGACGCTGGTAGAAGTCATCGGAGCCGAGGAAGAAACCGCCGTGCAGCACTTTGCCGTGACGCAGAGCCTCACCCAGACAATGCGCCGCGAGAAACGCCTGACTATCCGGGTTAGCCAAGTTGGCGGGACAGCACTCGCCGCTCGCCGCCTGAATCTGTCCCTCGTGATAGTGACAGTCGTCCCGGAACAGGCCGTGGTATTGCAAGACAGCGAAGTCTTTGCCCCGCAGCTCGCGTACACCTTCATCAGCCAGCGCGGCAAACAGCCCGGCATCCAACTTGTCGGGATCGCAACGACCACTGTTTACCAACGCTTGCAGCGCCCAGAAATCGTATACACGACGGCGCAAAATACCCGCTTCGTAGAGGTGCAGAAAGCCTTCCACGAACATTTCAGTGGCACCATACAAGCCTTGCTCAAAGGGACTCAGGCCGCCGATCGACGCGGCCTCGGCTATGTCCAGCGGCCAGTTTGCGAGCATCTGGCGGTATTCACTGTTTCGCTGATCCCGCATCAGCAGCGACTGCACAATCGCGTCGCCCATGCTGCCAATGCCCAACTGCAGGGTGCCACCATCCTTCACCAGACTGCTGGCCAGCAGGCCAATGCTGTAATCGGCAGCCGGTATCGGCTGCAATCGCGGCATGGCAAACAGGCCGTGCTGGCGAGAGTCGGTGTCGAGCAGGTAATCCAGCTCGCCAATATCCAGCTCGGCATCATCAAACATGAAAGGAAGATCCGGGTGCACCACCCCGATCGTGATGAAGTCGCGCCCCTCATCGCGCAACCTTGCCAGCAGTTCGGCAGACATATCCGGGTTACAGCTTGCACTCAGGCGACCATCCGGGTGCCGAGCCAGTAACTGCATCACCACATTTGCGCCACGCGCCGCCACATCCCTTGCGGCGTGGGTGTAGTTGCTGCTGATGTAATCCTGCTGTGCTGCGGCATTGCCCGTGCGCGACCCCGCTTTGAAATAAAACTCGCTGACCGACACATTGTTCGGCAAGCGCTGCTGCCTGACTGCCGAGGCGTAAAGCGGCTCGCTGTAATGCGCAAATACACGGTCGAAAACCGGGCTCAGCAGACGCCCGCGAACCGGGTCAGATTCAACGGGCCGCTCAAGTGTCAGGGCGGTTAGTATCTGCAGTGTCAGCGTCGGATCATCGCAGGCCTCCCGGTAGAAGGCGTCAACGAGACCTACCGGCTTACCCAGCCCCAGTGGCAGCGCCAGGCGCAGATCATCGCCCAAGCGTTGACGCACCCGCGTCACACATTCTGCTTCGCTATCCAAGTGCTCGGCCACTTTCGCATTATTCCGCACAGCCAACTCCTGCAGGCAAAAGAAAGGGTAAGGAACGGTGACACCGACAGCGGTCCTGAGCAAGCCTGCCAGACCGCCCCCGCATCACAACAAATGGGCCGGTGATCCGGTCACCGCTCAGTGCAGCTTCAGGCGCGGCCGCCACAGACGATTAAAACGCCCGGCAAGCAACAACATGCCGGTACGCAGCCAGCCATACAGCGCGACCTGATGCATACGGTACAAACTGATATACATCATGCGTGCCAGCCAGCCCTCGACAAATACCGAGCCGCTGCGCAGATTCCCCATCAGACTCCCCACCGCCGTGTAGTTGGAAAGCGAAACCAGGGAGCCGTGATCGCGGTAACGGAAATCCAGCAAGGGCTTGCCATCGATCAGGCGGCACAGATTCTTGGCCGTATGCTTGGCCATCTGCTGCGCCGACTGCGCTCGCGGAGGAATAAATTTATTCTCGCCCATTTCGCAGGCGCAGCAGTCACCGATCACAAAGACCGAAGGGTCGTCACTGAGCAAGGTGGGCGCCACGTTAATCTGGTTGATGCGATTGTGACTGAGACCAAGGTCAGCCAGCATTTCCGGCGCTTTAATGCCGGCCGCCCATACCAGAATATCGGCGTCGATACGCTGTTCATCAGCGGTGACAAAGCCCTTGTCATCGGCACTTTTCACCCGGGTGTCCAGGTGCACCGTCACGCCCATTTTTTCCAGCTCTTTCTTCACCGTGGCGGCCAGCTCCGGTTTCAGGGCTGGCAGCAGGCTGGGGCCCGCCTCAATCACGTCGACTTTCAGCCGACTTCTGTCGAGCTGTTCGTGACCGTAGAGTTTCAACAGGGCAACGGCGTGGTGAATTTCCGCCGCCAACTCCACCCCCGTCGCACCGCCGCCGACGATGGCAATCGACATCTGCTCAGCCAGATGATTGGCCCGAAGGCACAGGGCAAGAAAACGCTCATGAAAGCGGTCAGCCTGCTGGCGGCTATCCAGGAACATACAGTGATCACGAACACCGGGAGTGTTGAAATCATTGCCGCGACTGCCGATGGCAATAACCACATAGTCATAGTCGAGCCGCCGCTCAGGCAGAACTTCCTCACCGTCGGCGTCTACGTGGGGAGCCAGAATGACCTGCTGCTTCTCGCGATCCAGGCCCTGCATTCGGCCCAGCTCAAAATGGTAGTGATTACGGCGCGCGTGGGCGCGGTAATCCACTGCGTCAAGATCAGCGTCGATGGCACCCGTTGCGACCTCGTGAAACCGCGGCTTCCAGATGTGGCTGGCACAGCTGTCCACCAGGGTAATTTCGGCCTTTTTGCGGCGACCCAGTCGCTTGCCCAGCGCACTGGCCAGTGGCAAACCACCGGCGCCCCCACCAACAATCACGATTCGTTGAGTCATGGTTTCGCTCCTATTTTTGAAAAAATTCGCGGACACCACACACTCGGAAGCGAGGAGAAAGAGACAAGTGGCGGTGGCTCCCCACACCTGAAGGGGAGCGATCTGGAACTATGATAGCAGGCGCCTGTGCCCCACTGGCGGCCCGTCAGGGGCCGTTGAGGATGACGCGGGTTCCCAGCTGAATCTCCCTCAGGAAACTACACAGGGAAATGATCAGGCAGAGCATCGCCATGATGAACAGACCAGCGACCAGATAAGCCCCTTTCCACTCTGCCAGTGCACTCATAAACAGCGTGGCAATCACGGTGCAGACCAACAGTGCGCTGATGGTGCTGAAACCGATCGCCCGGTTAACGATACGGGCGCGCTGGGAAAGCACGCCCAGCTCATCGTGTACTGTTGCAGAACGCTCTTCACCGAGCATCTCTAAACGCGCATGAAGATTGCGCGATCGATCAATGATCCGTGCAAGTCGATTGGTCAGTACGTTGAGCAAGGCACCAATGCCTGCAAGTAAAAATACCGGCGCAACGGCCTGTTGAATAGCGTGAGTAATGGTGACTACCGCGATGTCGGCTGCCATAGTTTCCGAATGCCCTTATTGTATCACTAACATGGTAAAGCAGCCGCTTTATTGCGCGACCTTTTATTGGCAGCACTGCGCAAGCACAGTGCTCAATGCCTTCCGCTGAAGCACGGCAAAATCCATCTGCGAAGCCCGATTCCAAAGTACCTATGCCAACGGGAGCGCTGTTTTGCGCACCGGCGACTTCATCACAAAACTGGAGTGCACGCCACTAACACCTTCGATGCGCGTAATCCTCTCCAGCAGCAAGGCCTGAAAACCATCCATATCTTCCACAATCACCTTCAGCAGGTAGTCGGCATCCTGCCCGGTAATGAGGTGGCACTCCAGCACCTCAGGACACTCCGCCACTTTTTTTTCGAAGTTTTCGAAACGCTCCGGAGTATGACGGTCCATGCTGATGTGAATAAAGGCCATCAGCTTCATATTCAGCTCGCGCGCATTCAGTAGCGCGCGATACCCCTCAATCAACCCACTTTCTTCCAGACGGCGCACCCGCCGAAGACAGGGCGACGGCGACAAACCGATGCGCTCCGCCAGATCCTGATTCGTCAGGCGCGCATCGTGCTGCAGGGCATCCAGTATTGCGCGATCATAGCGATCGAGTTCCATCATATAGCCACCAAAAATATTTAACAGAAATAATATTCTAATAAAAAAGATTTTTTAGCAATTTTTTAAAACTTCGCCCTGATTTTTACCCCAACTTCGCAAGCACCTGCCGACAACAATTCCTTAGACTATCTCCGTGCTTGAGAAACAGGGAGACACCCTTTCCAAGCCAGGCCGGAAGCGCAGGCACTACCCCGCCTCGACAACGCGCCCGGTTTCCTCACGAGGGAAGCCAAGAAGCCAGACTCGCTACCCAGAGCCTGAATCGATCACAACAGATGATGAGGCCAAGCCTCACGACAGGAAAAACAATGAGCTTCGACCATAGCAAGTACCGCGCCACACCTCGTATTGACCTCAGCGACCGCCAGTGGCCCAACCGCGCCATTGAGCAGGCACCGGACTGGTGTTCGGTGGACCTGCGCGATGGCAACCAGGCGCTAGTGGAACCAATGACGGTTCAGCAGAAGCTGCGGATGTGGGATTTGCTGGTCAAGCTCGGCTTTAAAGAAATTGAGGTCGGATTTCCCTCCGCCTCACAACCCGATTACGATTTTGTACGGGCACTGATTGACGGTAATCGCATCCCCGAAGATGTGACGGTCCAGGTGCTGGTTCAAGCGCGGGAAGAATTGATCGCACGCAGCTTTGAAGCACTCAAGGGGGCCAAGCAGGCCATCGTGCACGTCTACAACTCTACCAGCCCGGTACAGCGCGAGCGCGTATTTGGTCTGGACAAGGACGGCATCACCGCTATCGCAGTGCAGGGCGCCAAGTGGGTGCGTGACTACGCAGCTCAGAACCCGGACACTGCCTGGTCATTCCAGTACTCACCGGAAAGCTTCAGCAGCACCGAAGTGGACTACGCCGTTGAGGTCTGCGACGCCGTGATTGAGCAATGGCGCGACACCGGCAACCCGCTGATTATTAATCTGCCCGCGACGGTTGAGTGTGCCATGCCCAATGTCTTTGCGGATCAGGTTGAGTACTTCTGTCGGCACAGCCGCTACCGCGACGACTACCGGGTGTCGATTCACACCCATAACGACCGCGGCTGTGGCGTAGCGGCGGCCGAAATGGCCATGCTGGCTGGCGCGGACCGTATTGAAGGCACGCTGCTCGGCAATGGTGAGCGCACCGGCAACATGGACATCGTGACCATGGCGATGAACCTTTACAGCCAGGGTGTCGATCCGCAGCTCGATCTGTCGGAAATGGACGAAATCATTTCCGTGGTAGAGCACTGCACAACGATCCCGCTGCACCCGCGTCACCCCTACGCTGGCGAGCTGGTGTTTACCGCCTTCTCGGGCAGCCATCAGGACGCCATCAAGAAGTGCCTGAGCAAACAGCGTGACGATGAACACTGGCAGGTGGCGTATTTGCCCATCGACCCGGCGGACCTGGGCCGTAACTATGAGGCGGTGATCCGTATCAACAGCCAATCCGGCAAAGGCGGTGTCGCCTGGGTATTGGAGAACGACTACGGCCTGAACATGCCGCGCTGGCTGCAGATTGATGCCAGCCGCAAAGTCCAGGCTCGCGCTGAAGAAACCGCTGGCGAGCTGACGCCATCGCAAATCTGGTCGGTATTTGAAGACGCCTACCTGCGTGCAGGCGGCCCGGATATTCAGGACTTTTCTCTGAGCCAGAGCAATAGCGAGCACGATGGCCAGGATCAGCTCAGTCTGCATTTTGCGTTGCACGGTCAGGCCGTGGCATTGCATGGCAGTGGCGACGGCGCTATCAGCGCGCTGCTTAATGGCTGGCGCCAGCACTTTGGTGACAATGTGGAAGTACTGGACTACAGCGAGCACGCGCTGAACACCGGCACCGCCTCACAGGCCGTAGCCTATGTGCTGCTGAGCATCAACAACCAGCGCCATGTGGGCGTTGCGATGCACCGCGACGTTGTCAGCGCCTCACTGCAGGCCGTGATCAATGCGGCAGCACAATCCCAAGCAACGGCGCAGCGCAAAGCCAGCTGAGCACCACCCAGCCCTAAAAAAGGCGGCCCTCATTGAGAGCCGCCTTTTTTGTTTCTCTGGCTGAGCCGCTTAATCCTTCAACAGGTCTCGCTGAGCATAGAGTTGCTGCCAGTGATCGCCGTCTTTATTCACCACCTCGGTATCAAAGTAGTGCCGCACCCGCCGGCGGTCTCTCGGGTTATCTTTGAGCGCCGTGCCCAGCAGGAAGTGGATCAGGTCAGCGGGCAGCATTCGGCCTTCTCGGTAATAGAAGGCGTAGACCGCCATAGCATGCGCCACATTGACGGCTTCCGCCGTCGACATGACGGCCGCCGCAAGCCGGTCGGTACTGCGACCGCTCAGTGTCTGGCCATTGCGCAACTCGTGGAAGACGATGACCAGCATCTCGATAATCATCGGATCCAGTGCCACGTCTACCCCGGAGTGCGTCAGCAATTTTGACGCCTCGCGATTCACCACATCCATTTCATCACTGATGTTGTTAATCGGCTCAATGGTCTCAAAGTTCATCCGCCGCTTCAGCGCGGCACTCATATCAAACAGGCCACGATCCAAGGAGTTGGACGTCGCGATGATATTAAATCCCTCCCGCGCATAGAGCGTGGCATCATCGCCACTCAGCTCGGGAATCTGCAACTGCCGCTCCGACAGCACCGACAGAATTGCGTCCTGCACTGCCTGCGGACAGCGCGCCAGTTCTTCAAAGCGCACCAGCTGCCCCGCTGCCATCCCTCGAAAGATCGGGCCGGGAATCAGCGCGTCGCGCGTCGGCCCGTCGCGTTGCAGCAGCGC
Organism: Spongiibacter sp.; assembly: GCF_984394615.1. NCBI lineage: Bacteria > Pseudomonadati > Pseudomonadota > Gammaproteobacteria > Cellvibrionales > Spongiibacteraceae > Spongiibacter > Spongiibacter sp. The sequence goes on from NZ_CFHTQA010000011.1 coordinate 28,718, forward strand.
CTGATTCCAGTCGTACAGCAACTGCCGGTAATGGGAAATCGCGCCACCCTGAATGGTCAGCTTTGAGTGCCCGGATACCGCACAGGCCAACAACTCTGACAACCAGGACTTCGCGGTGCCCGGCTCACCGATCAACATGGCACCGCGGCCGGTGGCCAATGAAATGATCACCCGGCTGAGCAATTCCCGCGGCGCCACAAACTTACGGTCTATTCCCAGCTCGTCATTGCCCAGAATGAAATGTTCAACGGCAAAGGGTGATAGCTGCCAGCCCGGCGGCACCGGACCGGGGTCCCACTCGCGGAGCCTGTCCAGTTCTTCGCGAAACAATTCTTCGGCGGCGGGTCGTTGTACAGCCTTGTCAGCCATGATGTCTTATCTCCCTGTCAGGCCTGCCACTGCCCGCGTTTTTCCGGCGCCATGCGCTCTTCCGGCAAAATTCTTGGTAACTCGGTCAGCGGAATATTGCCCTGAATCACATGGTCGAGCGCGCTGTCGCGCATGGTCACCAAGCCGGAATCCAGCGCCTGAGCACGCAGCTCACCCATGGGAATACGGCGGGAAATACTGTCGCGCAGCTCACCGTTCAGTTGCAGGTATTCAATGACCGCCACCCGCCCTTTAGTGCCGGTACCGTGGCACTGGTCACAGCCCTTGCCATAGAAGGTCTGAAAATGTCGCGGGGCGTCTTTGGGAAACAGCTCGTGGAGAATCTCCGGATCCGGCTCTGCAGGGGTTTTGCAATGTGGGCAAATGCGCTTGGCCAGCCGCTGGGCAATCACGGCCAACAGCTCGCTGGAAAGTGAGTTGGGATGAACATTCAAATCGAAGAGGCGTTGCACTGCGTCAATCGCATCGTTGCAATGCAGGGTCGACAGGACGATATGCCCGGTCTGAGAGGCGCGAATCGCCTCCAGCGCCGTTTCGTGGTCACGAATCTCCCCCACCAGAATCACGTCCGGATCCTGCCGCACGAAGGATCGCATGGCATCGGCAAAACTGAAACCAATCTCCGGCCGCACGCGGGTTTGTTGAATATCGTCTATCGAGTATTCGATGGGGTCTTCAACGGTAATCACCTTGCGACTGGTGTCCTTCGCCAGCAATTGCAAACCGGCATTCAACGTGGTGCTTTTGCCCGACCCGGTTGGCCCGACGACCAGTACCAGCCCCGCCGGGTTATTCAACAGTCGACGGTAGTGGGCGGCGATACTCGGCGCCATACCCAAACCATCGATACTGATCAGCGGCGAGTTCTGCGGCAGCAGGCGAATCACCACATCCTCGCCATGCAACGATGGCTGCACCTGCACCCGCAGGTCAAAACGGTCGTTGCCTACCCGTACCTGTGAACGCCCGCCCTGCGGCAAACGCCGCTCGGCAATATTCATGTCGGCGCGCAGCTTTACCACATTCACCAGCCCGCGATACTCAGCCGCACTGATCTGGTAATGATGCAGGTCGCGGAGTTCACCATCCACCCGCAGGCGCACCCGCGCACGGTCGCGGTATTTTTCCAGATGAATATCGCTGGCCCGATCGGCTACCGCGTCCAACAGCAGCGCTTCATAAACAGCCACCATCCGCGCATCGGGTTCCTGAGTGTCGAGCAACAGGTCTTTGTCTTCATCCGGCGATTTCACGTCGGTTTTGTCGGGTCTCAGCGGCGTTGATTTACCGCCGCGATTCAGCGAGCTCCACAAGCGTCGAAAGTCCACCGGCGTCACCAGTACTTTCTCGATATTCAGCTCCGGGAATACCAGCTGAATTTCCTGCATGGAGGTACCCGGGCTGGTGCAGGCCACCAGCAGACGGCTGCCATCGACACAGATGGGGATCGCCTGCAAATGATCGAGAAACGCCTTGGAAAATCGGGAAAACACCTTGGTGTCGATACGCGCCAGCAGCTCGTCAATATCGCCCAACTCCAAACCGTATTGCTTGGCCAGCGAGCGGTACAGTTTCAGTTCGTCCATGTGCTGCAATTTGCTGATTTCATCGACGATCAGGCTGTGATTCGCCTTGGCATGTTTACGCGCCTGACTAAGCACCTCCGGTGTGACCAGGCCCAACTCTACAAAAATCTGGTCCTGGTCTTCAAAGAAGTCGATATAACCATGTTCGGTCCGGGCGATTTTATGGTTGCCGCGGTTCTGGTATTTCACCAACACTTGCCTGGATGCATCGCCCGCTTCCAGACACACAAATTGCCCGCCAACCGCCAACTGCTCCCAAAGGCTTTCCCGCTCGCCAATGCTCGGCGTCGAAACCAGTATGAGATCAAAGGGGCCGTCATCCGCCGCACCGGCGTCACCATCGCCAGTGCGCAATTCGACATTGTTAAGCCCCAGTCCCTCCAGCTTTTCCCTGGCAACATCCGCCAACAAAGGGTTCTTTTCAATGGCGATAACCTGCCCGGCGAGTTGCGCCAGCACTGCGGTGACATATCCTACGCCAGCGCCCAGGTGCAACACCTTTGCACCATCGGGAAAATCGCAGATACTGAGGATGCGCTCCAATACCGAGCTGGGTGGAATGCTTCGGCCAGCAACAAGATCCTGTTGCGGGTTGGCGATAAAATATTGACGATCAATCTCGCTGATCGCCGCTTCGTAATCATGACTTGCAGATGAAGGCGTCGACATATCCCGGTTTCTTTATTGGCGAAGCTTATAAATTCCACTAATAACAGAAACGCGCAGCCCCTGCCATTCAAACGCCGCCGATGTTTAGGGATACGCTGCAGTAAACCCCGCCGCAATAAAGCGGCGCAGCTCCGCAACCAGCGTCTCCAGTTCTTCGCCCGGCCCTGGGTCACTCAAATGGCTGGGGAAATTCACACACGCCAAGGTATTCACCATTGTCTCCAGCGCAAAGCCATAGCGCAGGCGCAGCACCGACGGTGGCAGTGCGGGCAGTACCTTGGCGAAGGCCGCCATCAATTCAGCCACCGGTTCGCGAAACTCCGCTATCAGCGCGTAGTCGGCCATGTCCCCCTGCTCAGCGTACAGGCGAGCCACCACCCGCACATAGTCCCGCCCGCCTTCCGGGTCTTCGAGCAATATTTCGCTTAGCGGCGCCGTCAAGACCCCGACCAAAGCAGGCACATCCGGCGCCGACGATGCCATTGCGGCGTTCAGACGCTGTTGCTGTGATTCGCGCGAGCGCAGACGGCTGCGCAACACTGCATCAAGCAGCGCATTTTTGTTTTTGAAATGGTAGTGCACCGCTGCGGCACTGAGCCCCGCCGCGTCATTGATTTCCCGCAGCGACACCGACAGCCCCCGTCGAGCGAACAACGCCGTAGCGACGGCAACAATATGCTCCCGCGAGGATTTCTTCGCCATGCTCCACTCCCAGAGGACAGGCAATCATTACCTGCCCATATCGACACTCATACTTATCAAGTGATAAGTTAAGAGCAATCCACCAACAATAGCAATAATGAGGACACCGCATGCAGCCCCCATCCAGCTTTACTGCCCCCATTCGCTCCGTTAACAGCGTAGAACACTTCACCGCCACCACCGATGTTCTGATTTGCGGCTACGGTGGCGCCGGAGCCGCCGCCGCCCTGGAGGCAGCCCGTGCCGGCGCCCGCGTGACCGTTCTGGAGAGAGCCAGCGCAGGTGGCGGTTCAACGGCCATGTCGAGCTGTGAAATGTACCTGGGCGGCAGCGGCGGCACCGCACTGCAGCGCGAACTCGGGCTGGAGGACAGCACCGAGAATATGCTCGCCTACTTACACGAAGCACTTGGCCCCTTCGGCGACGAGGAAAAAATCCGTTGCTACGCCGAGGGAGCCGCCGCCCACTTTGACTGGGTGGAGTCACTGGGCGTGAGCTACAAGCGCGCCGTCTTCACCGAACGCACGGTTGTCCCGCTGAGTGATGAGTCGCTGCTGTATACCGGCAATGAAAAATCTCACCCTTTCAACCGCGTAGCCCAGCCCGTTCCGCGGGGCCATGTACCCTCAAAAGAAGGTGACGAAGGCGGCAAGATTTTCATGGATGCCATTATGCAACGGGTTGCCGAAGCCGGGGTGACAGTGATGAACGACACCCGAGTAGTGGCCTTGCTGGCCGACGACCACGGCGCCATTTGCGGCGTGATCGCCAAGCAGAATAACCAGGAAATCGCGCTGCGCGCTGAACGCGGGGTTATTTTGACAACGGGTGGCTTTGTGATGAACGAGGCCATGACCCGACAATACCTGCCGGAGATACACCAATATGCGGTGCCTTACGGTAATACCTACGACATGGGCGACGGCATTGTGCTGGGGCTGGCCGCAGGCGGACAGGCCATTAACATGGATCAGGCTTTTATGTCGTTTCCACTGTACCCGCCCGCCAAAATGACCTTCGGTATTTTGCTGAATCAACAGGGTCAGCGCTATATCAACGAGGATGCTTACCTTGCGCGACTGGCGTATTACTCCTGCCAGCAACCAGATCAGAAATTTTATCTGCTGGTGCAGGATGAAGATTACGAGCCCTCACATTACCTCGAGCGCGCTCCGATCATCGCCAGTGGCGACAGCATTGCCGAGCTGGCCGCCGAGGCGCCTTTCCCAGCCGGGGTCCTTGAGCAGACAGTCAGCTATTTCAACGAGCACGCAGGCAATGGCCGAGATCCGCTGTTTCATAAAACGGCAGAGTGGCTGAAGCCGCTGAGTAAACCGCCGTTTGCCCTGCTTGAGTACTCCGCCGATGCGATGAAGGCGATTATCATGCCCGGCACTACCGGGCCGCTGATTTTTACGCTCGGCGGCCTTCACACCAATGTCGATGGTGAGGTACTCAACATGAATGGTCAGGCGATTCCCGGCCTCTTTGCCGCCGGGCGGGCGACGGCCGGCTTACCCCGCACTGCCAAAGGCTACGCCAGCGGAATGTCGGTGGGCGATGCGACCTTCTTTGGCCGTCGAGCCGGACGCCGCGCGGCGACTCAAGCCGGATTAATCGGCAGCAGGTAACTGCTGCCGAAATCCATCAATCAGGTAAGCCAAACTGATATCGATGGGCTCTTCACGCACCACCGCTTCCAGCACCGGTGCTACATACAGGCGCTGGCTGCTGGGGTCCTGAAGATAGGAATGGGTAACGGGCGACAGCGATTCCTCTGCGCTCTCGGCAGTCTCAACGTAGAGCGTCGCGCGCAGGCAGACCGCGCCCACCACCAGTTGAATCATCGCCATGTAGCAGCGCACGGCCTGATCGGCACTGAACCCGGCATCCTGCATTTTGCCAATCACCCGGTCCGTGACTTTCAGCGCATTGCTGCCCAGGGGCATGGTACCCAGCAGCGGTACCCACCGCATTTCGCCGCTCAGCGCGCGATACATATTGCGGGCTAATTGCTCCAGCCAGCCATCCCAGGCCAGCGACTCATCGGGCAGCACCTCCGCGCGCTCGATAAAGGTATCGAACGCCGCCGCCAACAGCGCGTCTTTGTTATTAAAATGCTTGTACATGGCCATGGCCGACACGCCCAACTGCGCAGCCACTTTGCGCATGGACAGCCGCTCCACCCCCACCTCGGCAATGACGCTCAGGGCAGCATCTACAAAGCGTTGCCGGTTAAGACTGACTGTCATTGCGTGATCCTGATTGGCGCAGGTACATCGGGGCAACTGCAGTAAAAAAATCGCCGTGCGGCGGGCATGTCTGTGCGGCTATTAAATCAGTCCGGACAGGTCTGCCGCAATGACGTCACTCATCGGGCCGCAAAGCGGATGGGCAAACATTGCAGCGTACGGGCAAACATCGAGGCCACAAACGGGGCTGGGCCATCCAACGACAGCTCTCGCGTTCGCAGCAGAAATTCACGCAGCACGATACGGATCTCCGTGCGCGCCAGCTCTCGGCCGATACAGGCGTGGATACCGTGCCCGAAGGTCAGGTGCTTTTTACCATTGTGGCGGTCAAGGCGAATCTCATCGGGCTGCTCGAACACGCGCTCATCGCGGTTGCCGGACGCCCACATCAGGAAGAGACGGCTGTCAGCGGGCAGCGTCTGTCCATGCAGGGTGACGGGCTCCTTCGTCCAGCGAAAGTGGCCCTGAAAAGCCGATTCAAGACGAAAGACTTCTTCGATAAACGCGGGCAATAAACCATCGATATCATCGCGAATTTGCGCTTGCAGGGCGGGATTTTCAATCAGCAGTTTGAGGGCATTGCCCATGCTGGTGGCGGAAGAATCGCTGCCCGCCAAGAGCAACTGCATAATCCCCGACACCGCGGTATTGGCATCCATGTGACCCTCATTCACGCCGCGCACAAATACGCCGCTCAAATCATCGCGGGGGGCACGTCTGGCACGTATAAACTGCTGCCAGCAGTAGCGATAGAAAACCAGCATTTCGGCGCGGCTGCGCGCCAGTTCGCGGCGACTGGCAATACCACTCTGGGTAGCGATGCCGTGAACGCACCAGGTTTTGATTTTCTCATAATCCGCTTCCGGGAAGCCGAGCATGCGAATAATCAGCCGCATCGGTAATGCCCAGGCAAATTCGCGCATGAACTCCACGCGGCCGCTGGGCAGAAAACGCGCCATCAGTTCGCGGCAAAGCTGCTCCACCTCCGACTCCATCGCCTTGACGATCCGCGAGTTAAGCCCCTTGTGCGCGACTTTGCGTTCAGCGGTATGCACCGGCGGATCAGACAGCGCCAGTACATCACCCGGCGCGATGCCCATGCGCTCCAGAGGAGCCAGTTTCTGCGCTTCACGAATCACACTGTGGCCGGGTTTCAGACCGGCAACAACGCCCTGGTGGGTCGATGAAAACCGTTCCGTATCGCGACTGACAGCGACAATATCCTCGTAGCGGGAAATGCAGTAAATCCCGTTTTTCAACAGGTATACCGGATAGTCATCCCGAAGCATCCGGTAGAAGGCATAGGGGTTCTGAAAACAGCGATTCTGCAACGGCGCAAAATCTTCTGGGTGCCGTGGCACACTCAGCATTGCAGCCACCTCAGTGTCCTCCCGAGGATCATCGGGCTCGCGGCGCGCTGACAATCGCAATAGCTGCTCAATACCGTGGGACATCGCCACACGACGGCTGTGGTAAACAAGATCTCGCATATCGGCCTCCCGACGTTTCGATGCTTGAGAACTTACGCCAACAGGTTTACATTGTAAACTCATTTGAATGACATTGTAATCTTCCAAGCTGCCAGCGGCCACCTGTACGGAGTTTCTTCGATGCCAGATAACGATCACCTAATCCGCCGCTTCATGCTGGCCTGGAGCTATCGAGACGTCGACCGCATCATGGCGTTCTTCAGCGACGACGCGGAGTACTGCAATATTCCCCTGGGGCCGGCGCACAGAGGAAAGGCCGACATCCGCGCGTTTATTGACGGGTTTATCGCTGCCGCGACGCATATCGACTTTCAAATAAAACAGCAGCTCAGTGACGGAGAGCTAGTAATGAACGAGCGCGTGGACGTGCTGCATATCAGCGGCAGTGAAGTGAACTTGCCGGTAATGGGCGTCTTCAGGCTTCGCGAGGGGAAAATCTGCGAGTGGCGGGACTACTTCGACATGGCCGCCTTTTCGGCGGCCTGAATGTCGGCGTTACGGCAGCGTCATTGAATAAAACGTGCCGCCACATCGTCCATATACGCTTTTTTCTGCGCCAGAGAAGCGTCTGGGCCGATGCCAAACAGAAAGGGATAGGAAACCGTGGCAGTCACCCCCAATGCCGACATTTCAGTGACGGCATCAGGCGTCAGCGGCTCAGTGAGCGGTGCAATCACCTCGTAGCCCTCGGTGGGCAAACCCGCCTCACGACGCGCTTGCAATAGCGCAGGAACCTGAGTCCGCAGCTCAGCCAAGGTATTCCCCGGTCCATACCAGCCGTCGCAGGAACGCACCGCGCGCCGCAGCGCCGCGCCCGAGTGCCCCCCGCCAATCAAGGGGACCGGCTTGCTCGGGTAGGGGCGAATATTCACGTCATCTAATTGAAAATGCTCACCGTGGAAAGAGACCTCCTCACCACGCCAAAGCGCTTGCATAATCGTCAACATTTCGTCCAGCCGACCACCACGGCGATGAAAGTCCACCCCAAACTGCTCGAACTCTTCCTGTAGCCAGCCCGCGCCAAAACCCAGCATAAATCGATTGTCACTGAGCACCGCCAGTGTCGCCATATTCTTGGCGGCCTCAATCGGGTGGCGCAGTGGCAGTACATAGATACCGGTGAGCATTTTCAGACGCTGAGTGACGGATGCCATCGCGGCAAAACTGATCAGTGGATCGGGAAACGGCATATCGGCATTTTGAATGGAGCGACCGTCTTCCGAGTAAAAATAATGGGAACGACTGTGCTTGGGATAATAGATATGCTCGGCGAGGATCACGCCCTCGAAGCCGAGCTGTTCAGCGTGGCGCGCTACCTCAACCAGATGTTCGGTTTCGCACCAGCTGATGACCTGCCAGAATTTCATGTGCTGCCCTCCCTGTCACAGAGCCATCATTGTCGATGGCCCCGGCAGCAGCCGCTATCGGCTGAACGGAGGTCGCCTGAACAGACGAGGCGGGATTATTTGCGGAACTGGGAAAAGTCCGGGGCACGTTTTTCGAGAATCGCCATCACCGCTTCAATGTTCTCTGGCTTACCCGCCAGTTTTTCCATCCCCGCCTGCTCGGCATCCATCGCGGCGTGAATTGCCTTGCGATGAACGTCGCGCATCAGGCGCTTGGTTTCCACCAGCGAGCTGACCGGCCACTGGGCAATTTCCCGCGCCTTTGCCATCGCCTTGTCCAGCAACTCCTCATCGCTGAATACGCCGGTGGCAATACCAACGCTGAGCGCTTTACCGGCATCTAACCACTCCGAGGTGTACATCAGCTCTGCGGCGCGACGCGCGCCAATAACGGCCTGCAGTTGGTAGCTGCTGCCCCACTCCGGCACCAGACCCAAGGAGGTGAAAGGGAAGCGCATGCGCAGGGATTCACCTACGTAAACCACATCGGTATGCAGTAGCAGCGTTGCACCGCCGCCGACAGCAACGCCTTTTGCTGCTGACACCACGGGCTTATCAAAATTCACCAACTTCCGCGCGCAGGCATTAAAGGGGTGCTCGCCCTCTGACTCGCCAAAATCAGCAAGGTCCACACCGCTGGAGAAATCCTTGCCTGCACCGGTCACCACCACACACGCCACAGCGGGATTCTCACCGGCAGCCTCGATGGCATCGCCAAAGGCCTGCCACTGTTCATTACTGAAAGCGTTTTTGCGCTGGGGGCGGTTCAGCGTCAGCAGCAGAACCCCGTGGTCATCCAGCTCCTGCAGTACAGTTTCGCTCATTATTTTTCTCGCTAAATAAATTGGCCGTAGGCTTGCGGATTAATCGTAAAAACGGATGCACTCGCCCAGCGGAGCGCGCTGGGTGCGACAACGATTGGCGGGATCTTCGGCATCTTCGTAACCGAAGGAAATACCAAACAGCAGTTTGTTCTCTGGCGGAATATCCAACACTTCACGCACCAGGTCGGCATTGAAGCTCAGCGCAGTCTGGGGACAACTTGCCAAGCCCTCGGCGGTGAGACTGAGCATCAGATTCTGGGCGAACATGCCGCAATCGGCAGCCTCTCGCAGCCCGAAGGGTTCCGGCAAAAAGATAAAGGCCACATGCGGCGCGCCGAAGAATTCAAAGTTACGCATGAACTGGGCATTGCGACCGACCTTGTCTTCCCGGGCAATACCCATTGCGGCGTAGAGGTCGGCGGCTGCCTGGTACTGCCGCTCCTTGTATACCCCGGCATACTTGCCGTCATAGGGAAAATCCATCGTCCACTGACCGGATGCGAAGGCGTCTGGGATACGCTGACGCAAGGTTTCCAGCTTATCACCGCTGACCACTGCACATTCCCAAGGCTGGGTATTACAGTTCGACGGCGCCGTTGAGGCGGTCTCAAAAACGCGATTGAGCAGGGTTTGCTCAACCGGCTTGGAGATAAAACCGCGAACAGATCGGCGCTGTCTGGCAATGTCGGCAAAAGCGGTAGAGGTCATGAAGTTCTCCTGAAGATCATTCTGATGCGGTGACGGCGCCGCTGCCCAGCAGCGATTCGCACTGCTGGGCACTGTAACCCAGCTCAGACAACAGGGCGAGGCTGTCTTTGCCCTCCACTACCGGCGGGTTCTGAATAGCCCCCGGGGTGCGCGAGAAGCGCGGCGCCACTGCGGCCTGCACACGCCCCTCTTCCGTCAGCAGATTGCGACGATGCTGATTGTGGGGATGGTTGGCGGCCTCGCGCATCGCTAGCACGGGAGCCGCGCAGGCATCACTGCCGTCGAAGATGCTCATCCACTCATCCAGTGTTTTCTCGCTCACCCGCTCGGCAATCCGCTCACGTTGCGCCGGCCACTCGGCCTTATTGAGCTGCACGCTGTAGTCCGTGCCGCCAAAGTCCAAGCCCAGCTTTTCGAGCAACTCCGCATAGAACTGCGGTTCAATTGCGCCGAAGGAAATATAGCGGCCATCTTTGCAAGCGTAGTTGCGGTAGAACGGCGCGCCGCCATCCAGAATATTCTGTTCGCGGGCATCGTCCCAAAAACCGACGTTCAACAAGCCGTGTACCGTGCTCAACAGCGACGCCGCACCGTCGCAAATCGCGGCGTCGATCACTTGCCCTTTGCCGGACTGGGTGCGCTCGTGCAGCGCCGCCAGAATGCCCATAATCAGAAACAGCGAGCCACCACCCAAATCGCCAATGACGTTCAGCGGTGTAGGTGGCGGCTGATCCGCCTCCCCCATCGCCCCGAGCATGCCGGTGATGGCAATATAGTTAATATCGTGACCGGCGGTTTTCGCCAGCGGACCGTCCTGCCCCCAACCGGTCATGCGACCGTAGATCAAGCCGGGGTTGCTCTCCAGGCAATGGTCCGGCCCCAGCCCCAGCTTCTCCATGACGCCGGGGCGGAAGCCCTCAACCAGAATATCAGCGCGATCGATCAGCTTCTTCGCCACCGCCAGACCGTCATCCGATTTCAGGTTGAGCACAATCGAGCGGCGACCACGCACCGTGGCATCACCAGCCTGGCCGCCCATACCGCTGACACCGCGTTCAATGCGAATCACTTCTGCACCGAGATCGGACAACAGCATGCAAGCATAGGGACCGGGGCCGATACCGGCCATCTCCACAACGCGCAAACCGCTTAGAGGACCAGACATAGCGTTTCTCCGTGGACGGGAACAGATTGCGCGGACACCGGAAGCCGGTGCCAGCGCCTGGGAAGGGGTCGGCGTTTATTCGCCGGTGAACTGTGCGGGGCGTTTTTCTTTGAAAGCACGCATGCCTTCTTTGGCATCCTTGGAGGCAAACACCGGACCGGCCAACTCGTCAGATTTGAGCATGGCTTCGTCTTCTGACAGGTGCTCGGTGTGTTCACGCAGAGAGCGGGTTACCGCCTTCACCGCCAAAGGGCCATTGGCACAGATTTTCTCGGCAATTTTCTTGGCTTCGTTCAGGGTTTCACCCTTGGGCACAATGCGGTTGATCAGACCGAAATCCAGTGCTTGCTGTGCCGTCACGTGCTCACCCAGCAGCAGAATTTCAGCGGCGATGCAGTAGGGAATCTGTTTACGCAGACGAATGGTAGAACCCGACATGGGATACAGGCCGCGAGCCACCTCGGTAACACCAAAGATGGCATCTTCAGCCGCGACACGGATGTCAGTGCCTTGCAGAATTTCTGTCCCACCGGCCAGCGCATAGCCCTCAACGGCCAGAATCAGCGGCTTGCAGGGGCGGTTGTCACGGAGCAGAGCCTGCCAGTGAATGTTTGGCACCTGACCCATCAGCTCCATGAATTCCTCGGTGCTGCGTTGCTCGCCATCGGCGCCTGCCTTCAGATCCATACCGGCGCAGAAGGTGTCACCATTTGCGGTGAGGATGGCACAGCGCAAATCATCGTCTTCGTCCAGCAAACGCCAGGCTTTATACAGACCCAGCAGCATTTCCGGGCTGAAGGCATTCTTTGCCTCGGGGCGGTTCAGGGTCACGATCAGCACGTGGCCGTCTTTTTCAACGATACAGTTCTTAGTGCTGATAGGCAGTTCAGTCGCCATGGGATGCTCCATTTCTTGCTAATGGCCGTTTAATGAAATAACCGCTTATGACATAGCGGTGTTGCGAATATCGGTGTTCTTAACTTGCCGTGTGTTGCTGGCAGACGGCTAGCAGCGCGACGCCGCTACTCCGCCATGACTATGAAAACGGGGCGGCATTGCCGCCCCGGAGGATCAGGAAACCTGTCCCTCACCACTCAGCGCAAAGGCTTTAGCCGTTTTGTAGTCAGGCTTGCCACTGGGCGCACGGGGAATTTCCGCAATCAGATGCACTTCACGAGGGACCTTGTAGCCCGCCACATGCTGACGGCAGTGCTCCTGAACATTCTTCAGGTCCAGCGCTACGCCATCACGCGCTTGGATAACCGCGCTCACACGGCTGCCCCAACGCTCGTCGGGCACACCGACGACGAGGGCATCAAAAATGCCGTCGTGAGCCTTCAGTGCATCTTCGACTTCTTCCGGGAAGATTTTCTCACCACCACTGTTGATACAGTTCGAGCCGCGACCGAACACCGTGATAGAGCCATCTTCTTCCAGTTTGGCCGCGTCACCGGTCAGCAACCAGGTTTTGCCATCCACTTCCACGAAGGTCTTGGCAGTTTTCTCAGGGTCGTTGTAATAGCCCATGGGAATGTAGCCAGCGCGAGCAAAAATACCGGTCTCACCCAGCTCTGCGTGACGACGCGGTTGGTCGTCTTCGTCAATGATCACGTCCATATAGTCTGTACGCGAAACATTGCCGAGGCCGGTCTGGTTCTTGCGGCTGCCGTTATCCATCCCCATCTGACCGCCCTCGGATGAACCGAAGGCATTGGTGACAAAACAATTGGGGAAGTGTTTCTTAAACGCGTCCTGTTTGGCGTCAGAGAAAATCGCGCCACCGGAGCCTACGTTGAAGACGGCTGACAGATCCCAGCGGTCGGGATTGGCGTCCAGAGCATCCAGCAGCGGAATCGCCATGGCATCACCGACAATCTGAATCGCGTTGACCTTCTCGTCAGCAACGATTTGCCATACCTGCTCACCGTCAAAGGAACGGTTGTGGTTCAGGACCAGCTTATTGCCCGCAAGCAATTGAATACAGGCGTACCACCATGATGCACCGTGCATCAGCGGCGCCAGCGCAATCCCGGTCAGCGGGTGCTCAGTGACGCGGCTGCTGATGTCTTCAGGCTTTTCACAGGGGCCGTCGGGAGAGAAGTGGCCGCCGCCACCCATCGCCGCAAAGAAAACATTTTTGTGCGGCCACATAACGCCCTTGGGCATACCCGTAGTGCCGCCGGTGTACAAGATGAAGTAATCGTCGTCTGCTCGCTCACCGAAATCGCGACTGTCATCCTGCGTTTGCTGAGCCGCTTTGTAATCTACCGAGCCAATTGCGCCGAGATCAGCACCACTGCCATCATCGACCGATACAAAGACTTTCAGCTTTTTCGCCGCTTCGCGCACTTCAGCAATATGGGGTGCGAATTCACGGTGGTGAATACAGGCCACCATGTCGGCGTTGTCGAAGATATAGAGCAGTTCGTCTTTAACGTAACGGTAGTTAACGTTGATGGGCACTGCGCGAACTTTGAAGCAGGCCAACATGGCCTCCAGATATTCGCTGCAGTTGTACATGTACAGGCCAACGTGATCACCCGCCTTGACGCCTTGACTGGCGAGGTAGTGGGCCATGCGATTTGCGCCTTTCTCCAGATCGGCATAAGTGGAGCGGCTATCGCCACAGATCAACGCTTCGCGGCTCGGTACTTTGTCAGCGACGGCTTCAAACAAATCCGCAAGATTAAAATGCATGCTCATAGTGGGTCCCTGTTAGATCGATACCGCCCTGTCGCGGCATCTAAAATTGAATTCTTATCACTTCTTGTATTGCGACATTTCTTGTCATTATTACTGCGCAAAGGGCTGTCCGCTGATCCAGCGAACAGCCCAGAACATTAACATGCGGCCGAAATGCGGCCATCCTCCCAAGGGACGAGAATGGGAGAATGGCGCATGACGATTTGTTAATGCTTCTCGCTGCTGACCACCCACATTGAGTAGAACTGGGCACCACCACCGTAGGCGTGACCCAGGGCGGTTTTGGCGCCGTCTACCTGATGGTCGCCAGCCGCGCCGCGTACCTGCTGCGCCGCCTCGGCAAAACGAATCATGCCGGAAGCCCCAATGGGGTTGGAGCACAGTACACCACCGGAACAGTTCCAGGGGATGTCACCGCCTTCTATCAGGGACGTAGCACCGCTCATGGTCAGCTCCCAGCCCTTGCCTTCTTCAGCAAAGCCGAGATTTTCCAGCCACATGGGCTCGTACCAGGAGAACGGCACATAGACTTCGGCACAGTCGAGGTCTTTGCGCGGATTGCTGATACCGGCCTGCTTGTACACATCTTTGGCACAGTCGCGGCCAGCTTGAGGGTTAACCTGCTCGCGACCCGCATACATGGTGGGCTCTGAGCGCATCGCTGCACCGCGAATCCACGCCGGTTTGCCGGGTGACTGAGCAGCCAACTCTTCGTTGGCAATGACCATGGCACAAGCACCATCGGACGATGGGCAAGCTTCCAGGAAGCGCAGCGGCTCCCACAACATGGGGCTGTCTTCAACTTCTTTCATGTTGATTTCGGGAAGCTGCAAATGCGCCAGCGGATTCTTCGCACCGTGCAGGCGGTCTTTCACTGCCACCTTGATCCCCGTGTCATAGGGCGCTTTGGAACGGCGCATATATTCGCGAATGATCGGCGCGAAGTAACCACCCGCACCGGCATTGAGATGTGGGGAAAATGGCTGAGGGTTAGACAGCGCCCACATGGCGTTGGATTCTGACTGCTTCTCGAAAGAGACGGTCAAAATGCGCTTGAACACACCACTCTGAACATAGGAGGCCGCCACGATCGCGGTTGAGCCACCCACCGAGCCGGCCGTGTGAACACGCAGCATGGGTTTGCCGTTGCAGCCCAGTGCATCGGTCAGATACAGCTCGGGCATGATTACGCCTTCAAACATATCGGGGGCTTTACCCAGGATGACCGCATCGATGTCATCCCAGCCCAAACCGGCATCATTCAGGGCATTTTGCGCAGCTTCGCGCACCAGGCCGGCGATAGATACGTCGGCACGCTTGGTTTTGTATTTGGTCTGACCGACGCCGACCACAGCAGCTAATTGAGCCATTATTGGGCCTCCAGTACAGTTACCAGGTTCTGTTGCAGACACGGACCAGAAGTCGCATGCGCCACACCGCGCTTGCCTTCGCCGTTGATCAAACGCATGGCGACTTCGCCGATGCGAGACAGACCAGAGGCCATCATCAGGTTTCCGGCCAACACACCACCAGACTGGTTGACTTTAGTGCTGTCGCCCAGGCCAAGTGCCCGGCGCAGAATAATTTCCTGATGGCTGAACGGCGCATAGATTTCAGCGATATCCACTTCACCATTGCCCAGGCCAGCGGCCTCAGCAGCTTGCTTGGTCGATACCGATTGAGTCAGGTCACGCGAACCAATGTGATGAGTCTCGATACGGTGGTCGATACCTTTGATTACCGCGTAGGGCTTGCCCCATTCTTTCGCCTTTTCGACCGTACAGATCACCATGGCGCAGGCACCGTCGGAAATCGGGCAGCAGTCGTGGCGACGCAGGGGCGCCTCGTAAACCGGCTCTTCCAGCAGTTGCTCGGCAGAGACATCGCCCTTCAACTGTGCGTGGGGATTGTTCATGGCGTTGCGACGGGAGTTGGCAACTACCTCGGCCATGTCTTTTTCAGTGATCAGCCCCTGATCCAGCATGGTCCGCGCTTGCATCGCTGCAAAAGCGATGGTGTCTACCCACAATGGCGCCAGGTAGTAGGGGTCCAGTTGCTGAGACAGAACGATGGGGAGTTCACCAGGAGACGATTTACCGAAACCGTAAATCAGTGCCGATTCGGCCTGTCCCATCTGGATTTTCAGCCAGGATTCGTACAGCGCCCAAGCAGCATCCATTTCAACGTGAGATTCTTTGATCGGCGGTACGGCACCCAGAGCATCGACACCCGCCACAAAGGCAAACGCGGCGCCCTGCTGGTAGTCGCAGCTACCCGAGCAAGTGAAATCTACATCCTGTGCACTCTGCAAACCGGCCTGTTTATAGACTTCGGTGAGCACGGGCATGATCAGCTCAACTTCGTTGCGCGCACCGGCGTCACGCATACAGTCGGACTGGGCAAAAGCTACAATCGCTACATCGCGCATCTTAACGGCCCTCTTTTTTCAGTTTGCCAATTTCTTCCACCGGAACATCGGGCTCGTCGATGGGCTTGAAGTACTGGATATTCTCCATGGCGTGCGTCCACTCCTCTTCGGGCTTCCACACTGCCTCAACGCGCATACCAATGCGTACGTCTTCGTTCTTACACTCGCTCAGCAGGTGCAGGAAGCTGATGTTGGCACCGTCGAGAACCAGGTTCGCAATCACGTATGGCGGCTTGATCGGGTTGTTCGGAATCGGAATGTAAACGATGGTGAACGACTCAACGGTCGCCTTGTTACCCAACTCAACTTCGTCAGTCGTTGCCACACCGCAGGCCGCACAGCTTCCGCGGGGCGGAATGTAAACGTTGGAGCAAGAAGGACAGCGCTGACCTACCAGCTTGCCTTGCTTCAGCTTCACCAGGTAGCGCGCTGTTGCCGCACCGGCGGTGAAGTTATAAGTGAGGTAGCTGGGAGCATCGATACCAGTAACCGGCTCGTCACTTTCATTGGGCTGATAGTCTTCCACCAAGGTGGTCGCTTCGGGAACGAAGCCGTTGATGTCGCTAATCTGGCCTTGCGTCTGCGCAGCCCAGCGAACTTTAACGCGCATACCCGTGCTCATGGCGTCGATGCTTTCTGCATCCACCCAGTGCAGCATCGGCGTATCGGCACCATCCAGTTGAATCAGTGCCCAGGCGAAAGGCCGGTCTGAGGGGTGTGCTTTGCGGGGTTCAGTAACCCAGGCCCAGGTTTTAACGACACCGGTATCCGCGACATCGACAAACTCGCTCAGCGCTTCCGCACTGACGGGGTCGAACTCAACGGGCGGCATCAGTACCTTGCCATCGCTGCCCTTGATGCCGACCATTTTGCGGTCGCGCAGGGCGGTGAAAAACTTCCCGACAACGGGACCTGTCGAACGGGTATAGGTATACCCTAAGGTAAAGGCCTGACTTAGAATTTCAGCCGATGAAGACATCTCGTCTCTCCTTGGTAATGTGCCCTGCCCCGAACCCCCCGGCCAACTCGGTGGTCACAGCAGCAGAAACAGGTGCAGATTTGGCTTGCCGGGCGAGTATCCCCGTGGGGCTAAAATCAGACAATGTCGCTGCTGATCAAGGCGCTGACAAAAACGATCAGCTTGCAAACTGCCGGAGAGAGGATATTCTCACTGCCCCATGAAACCGCCTTTTGAACACCGCAACCCAGTCATTCGCTACAGCCTGATTTTTATCGGTTGGCTGTCTTTCGTACTGGGCATGATCGGCTTGCTGCTGCCGGTGGTGCCCACTTCGCCCTTCCTGATACTCAGCGCGGCCTGCTTTTTGCGCAGCTCACCACGGTTTTACTATTGGCTGACAGAGCACCGCTGGTTCGGTCGATACATCCGCTACTACATTGAGGGCGAGGGAATTCCCCGGCGCATTAAATGGATCATTCTGCTGGTGCTTTGGACCACAATATTGACCAGCGCCCTGCTGATCGTGCGAATACAGTGGGTATCGATAGCCATGATCGGCATTGCAGTGGGCGTCTCCATCTACATCATTCGCCACCCCGAACCCCGGGAAACACCGCCGGAAGAGCCACCGGCCGACCCAACGGACTGAGAGCCCTAATCCATGGATGAGATTTACCAGATTATTCTTCTTGCCGGACTCTCTGGCGCGGCCATTCCGCTGGGCGGCCTGCTGGCCCAGATCAGCCGCCTGCGACCGCAGTGGCTGGAAAAGGAGTTTCGCCATTTCGTCATCGCGTTTGGCGGAGGCATTCTGCTGGGCGCGGTTGCGCTGGTACTGGTGCCGGAAGGGGTCGACGCCAGCCCCCACCCGGCCCTGTCCATTCTGCTGATCGTCGCAGGGGGTGTCTGTTTCTTTTTCCTTGAACGGGCGCTGGGACTGCGCCGTCATGAGTCACCACAGTTAATGGGCATGTTGTTGGACTATGTTCCCGAAGCGATTGCCCTGGGCGGCCTCATCGCCAGCGGCTCGAGTACCGCCGGGCTGATGGCGCTGCTGATTGGCCTTCAGAATCTACCGGAGGGATTCAACGCCTACCGTGAATTGATCCGCGTACAGCGAAGCTACGGACGCACCATGATACTCATGTTGGCGCTGGTGCCTATCGGCCCCATCGCAGGCCTGCTGGGCTACAGTTTATTGGGCGATTATCCCGCCGCACTCGCCGCAATTATGCTGTTTGCCTCCGGGGGCATCCTGTATCTGATCTTTCAGGATATCGCGCCCCAGTCGCGACTGGAACGCCACTGGGCACCGCCATTGGGCGCGGTGATGGGGTTCTGCCTGGCCTTGGCGGGCACCCTCGCTCATCAGGGCTGAGCGCTCTGGCTCGGCAACTGGAAGGCTCAACAAATGAAAGGGTTAGCAACTCAAGGGGGCGGCAACTCAGGAGTTCAGCGACTTTTCCATGTTTGCGGCAATGCGACTGGCAATCAATTTAGCGCGCTCCGTTTTCGGGCCCTGAAAGTAGCGATCTGCCGTGTCGTGGAAATACTGCAGCCAGCGCGTGAAATCCTCATGCGTGAGTTGCTGTTTGTCGTTCAGTACGCGGTGGATATTCATCGTATGCCGATGATAGTCATCCCTGCCCAACAGCAATTTCTCCCAGTACGCCTGTATACGGGGAAAGTGCTCACGGATATCGATGGCGGCCACATCGATAAAAATCGGGGCCAGCTGCTTATCGGCCAGCAACTGCTCGTAGAAGTGCTCAACGAACAGCCGGATCTGCTCCGGGCTGTCCATATCGGGCTTGGCAGGTGAATCCATCATAGTAAAACAAGGCTCGGGCGCCGCAATCAGCGCCCGCGCTTTTTCTTGTTCTCTTTCTTCTTCACAAAGCTGACCAGGCGACGCTTGCGGTCAATCTGACGCTTGCTGAGCTGATTCTTTCGCCCCTCATAGGGGTTATCAGAGGTTTTGTATTCTATGCGGATCGGCGTACCGACCATGTTCAGTTCACGACGGAAGACTTTTTCAAGATATCGCGTATAGCTCTGCGGAACCTTATCGGTCTGATTTCCGTGAATCACCACGATGGGCGGATTGTGTCCACCGGGGTGGGCGTAGCGCAGTTTGATTCGGCGACCGTTGATCATCGGTGGCGCATGGTCGTATACCGCGCCTTCAAGAATCATGGTCAGGCGGCGAGTCTGCAGGTCCTGGGTCGCCGATCGGTAGGCCTTTTCGATAGATTCGTAAAGATGCCCGACGCCCGTGCCATGCAAAGCAGAAATAAAATGTACTTCGGCAAAATCGATAAACTGCAGTCGGCGATCCAGCTCGGTCTTGATGCGATTCTTCTGGTCGGCAGTGAGGCCATCCCATTTATTGATAGCCACCACCACGGCCCGGCCGGCATCCACAACCTGACCCAGCAAATGCAGGTCCTGCTCAACGATATTCTCGCGGCCATCCATCACCAGAATCACAACGTTGGCATCGTCGATGGCTTTCAAGGTTTTAACAATAGAAAACTTTTCGACCGCCTCGTTGATATGGCGGCGCTTGCGTACCCCGGCAGTATCTATCAGCGTGTAGGCTTCGCCGTCGCGCTCGTAGTTGATATAAACGCTGTCGCGAGTGGTTCCCGGCTGGTCATACACCACCACGCGGTCTTCTCCCAGCATGCGGTTGACCAGCGTCGACTTGCCCACATTTGGACGCCCCACCACGGCAATCTTTTTACCCGTTGCTTTCTCCTGTTCCCCTGCCTCATCGGCTTCCGGGAAGAGTTCAAGCACATCTTCAACCAGCTTGCGCACGCCTTTGCCGTGGGTGGCTGTCAGCGGATAGATATCGGCAGCACCCGTCTGGTAAAACTCAGCCATGGCGACATTGGGGTCGGCGCCATCAATTTTATTGGCAACCATGAACACGGGCTTGGAACAGCCGCGCAAGTGCTCAATTAGACCGTGGTCCGCAGGCATAAGACCTGCGCGAGCATCCAGCATCAGCAACACGGCATCAGCTTCGTCAATGGCCTGCAGAGACTGCTGCGCCATCGCCTCATCAATACCCTCTTCATCGCCATTGATACCCCCTGTATCAATCACGATAAAGCGGCGATCCCCAAGCACCGCATCCCCATACTTGCGGTCACGCGTCAGGCCGGGAAAGTTGGCGACCAGCGCGTCACGGCTCTTGGTGAGGCGGTTGAACAGGGTCGATTTGCCCACGTTGGGGCGTCCAACCAGGGCGATTACGGGAACCATAGTGTGTTTACCTGAGTGCGCTGGCGCCGGGTGGCGCTCAGCGATCCTGAATCTTGTAAGCTACCAGTTTGCCACTGTTGCCATAGACATACAGCAGTCGGCCGTCGACCAGCATGGGTGAGCGCAGGCCATCACTGTCGACACGGCTGCGACCGACCAACTGACCATCCAGCTGTCCCAGCAGGTGGAGATAACCGTCAAAGTCGCCAACCGCAACGACACCGCTCAACACTGCGGGTTCGGTGAGACGACGGCGCGCCAGTACGGTCTGGGTCCAGGCAATACTTTGTCCGCCTTCCGCGATGGCACTGACACCGCCCTCGGCATCCACCACATACACATTGCCAAGCGCCTCAGCAGCACCGACATAGCTGGAGTTATCTTTGGCCCACAATGGACGGCCGCTATTGATATCAATAGCCATCACCTGCCCCTGGTAGCCGTTCACCACCACGATGCGCTCGTTCTCAATCAGTAGCAGGCGGCCATCAATATCGACCAGACGGTCAATTTCCGTGCTGCCTTGGGGAACCGAAATACGCTGATCCCAAAGGATGCTGCCGTTTTCAGCATTGAAGGCCATCAGCCGGCCACTGGCGAAACCGACCAGTGCAACGCCGCGGACAATCAACGGGCTGCTGGTGCCGCGCATGGTCAACCGTGGCACCTGTGAGGTGTAGGTCCACAGGCGCTTGCCATCCTCGGCATTAAAGCCGTGCACAAGACCGCTGTAAGTCTGAACAATCACCACCCGACCGTCGCCTGCCGGGGCGCCCAGCACTTCGCCATTGACTTCGGCACGCCAGAGAATGTCGCCATTCTCGCGATTCAAGGTCACGAGTTCGCCATCGGCGGTGCCGACGTAAAGTTGATCACCGGCCACGCCGATGCCACCGGAAATGTTCAGCTCATGGAACACCTTCCAGCGTTTCTTTCCCGTCTTTTTGTTCAGCGCCGCAACGCCACCGTCCATAGACAGGGTATAAATTTCATCGCCATCGATAGCCGGCGTAAAACGGTAGTAAGCCTCTTCCTGACCATCACCCAGTGAATACGACCAGACTTTTTTCAGGCGCTTGCTTTCCTGGAAATCCGTCAGCGGCGCCGGATCATTGCTCTTTGGTGTCGATGAACAGGCCACCAGAAACAGGCCGATCACCACCACCGCGAGGGTGCGAAACACAGACATGGGCATCCCCTATTCCTCAGCAGCGGCGTGGATCGCCGACAGACTGTTGATTTTCATTTCCAGCAACGGGCTGTTCAGCGGGCTTTGCTGCTGCGCATTCACGGCCTTGGCCTGTTGATATGCGGCCAGCGCCTCAGGGAAATCGCCCTGTTTCTGCAATACATCGCCACGCAGCTCCAGTGCCTGCACCGCAGCCGCACCATCGAGCAAAGGCTGTAAAGCGGTCAGCGCGGCATCGTAATTTTGCTGAGCATATTCCAGACGCGCCAGACGCAGTTGTGTCTGGGCTTTCACAGCGGGTTCCGGCTGCTGATCCAACACCCATTGCAGCTCGGTTTCTGCGGCCGCATAGTCACCGTCCTTGACCGCATACTTGGCCAGTATCAGCGCGGCATAGTGCGCGTAGCTGTGGGCACTGAAGCCATCTTTCAATGTTGTCGCCAGGTGCTCGGCCGTCGCCCGTTTCGTCGGATCACGTTCAATCAACTGATCAGTTTGCAGAAGATTGTCATAAATCAGCGAGGCATCGCCGGCACGCTCGACTTGATGAGCATTCCAGCCACGCCAGCCAAATACGGCGGCCAGCGCCAGCGCCACGCCGATGACGGTGAACTTGCCATTCTCCTGCCACCAGCGCTTGATGGCTTCGAGTTGTTCTTCTTCTGTACGGTAGGTATCCACAGCTATCCCCAAACGAGTCTGCACTGATCAGTGCAGCGCATTTTCAATGTAATTGGCCAATTCTTCCAGCGCGACGCTCTGTTGTTCGCCGTCACCGCGCAGCGGTTTTACTGCAACGCGCCCCTCTGCCAGCTCATCTTCGCCGAGCACTATAGCCAGTGCAGCACCGCTCTTGTCGGCCTTTTTAAACTGACTTTTAAAGCTGCCGCCACCGCAGTTAAGCAGCACTTTTATACCCGGTTGCGCATCGCGAAGCTGCTCGGCAATACTCAGCGCACGCACTTCACAATCCTCGCCAGTCGCCACGATGTAGACGTCCGCGAGCGGCGCAGGTTCCGGCAAGGCATCGAGGGTTTCCAACAGCAGACAAAGGCGCTCAAGCCCCATTGCGAAGCCCACCGCCGGGGTCGGCTTGCCGCCGAGCTGCTCGACCAGCCCATCGTAGCGACCGCCCGCACATACTGTGCCCTGGGCGCCCAGTGCTGTGGTGGTCCATTCAAACACCGTCAGGCCATAGTAATCCAGCCCCCTGACCAGTTTGGGGTTCAGCGTATAGGCAAGTCCGGCGGCATCGAGACGGGCACAAAGGCCATCGAAATGGGCTTTGGACTGTTCGTCCAGATAATCATTTAACACCGGCGCGTCAGCCAGCAGCGCCTGAGTTTCAGGCACTTTACTGTCGAGAATACGCAGCGGGTTGCTGTCCAGACGGCGCAGGCTGTCGGCGTCCAGTTGGTCCTTGAATTGACCAAGATAGTCCACCAGCGCCTGGCGATAGGTCGCGCGGGATTCACTGCTACCGATGCTGTTCAGCTCCAGGGTCAGCGCCTCGCTGATACCCAGCTCCTTCCATAGACGCGCGCTCAGCAGAATCAGCTCGGCATCGATATCCGGACCAGACATGCCAAAGGTTTCGACACCGATCTGGTGGAACTGACGCAGGCGACCCTTTTGCGGGCGCTCGTGGCGAAACATGGGGCCGGCATACCACAGGCGCTGCAGCTGATTGTGCAGCAGACCGTTTTGGTCACAGGCGCGCACACAGCTCGCCGTTCCCTCAGGGCGCAGTGTCAGGCTATCGCCATTGCGGTCCTCAAAGGTGTACATCTCTTTTTCGACAATATCGGTGACCTCACCGATAGAACGCTTAAACAACTCGGTCTGCTCGAGAATGGGAAAGCGAATTTCCCGGTAACCGTAGCGTCCCAGCAGGCGCGCCACAGTGGACTCCAGATACTGCCAAAGCGGTGAATCGTCGGGAAGAATATCATTCATCCCGCGGATGGATTGAATACGTGCCAATTGGATACCTTGCTAAATCCTTGCGCCTAACTGCGGGCGATCAGATCCTTGTCCTGTTGTTCTTTAAGGGCGACTTTTTCTCGAATCAGTTTTTCGAGATGATCGATCAGCTCGAGGTTCTGCACCTTGTGATCTTTCTGGCCATTCACATACACCAGGTTGTTCGGGGTGCCACCCGTCAGGCCGATATCGGCTTCTTTGGCTTCGCCCGGACCGTTAACGATGCAGCCGATAACTGCCACATCCAAGGGTGTCGTGACATCCTCAAGTCGAGACTCCAATTCGTTCATGGTGCCGATCACATCGAAGTTTTGTCGCGAGCAGCTCGGGCAGGCAATGAAATTAATCCCTTTGCTGCGCAGCTTGAGACTTTTCAGAATTTCGTAGCCAACCTTGATCTCTTCAACCGGATCGGCGGCCAGCGAAATCCGAATCGTGTCGCCGATGCCATCCATCAGCAGCATCCCCAGCCCCACCGCTGACTTGACGGTGCCGCCACGCAAACCACCTGCTTCGGTAATGCCCAGATGCAGCGGTTGTTCAATCTGGGAGGCCAGTTGCCGATAGGCCGCTACCGCCATGAAGACATCAGAGGCTTTCACACTGACCTTGAAGTCCTGAAAGTCCAGGCGATCGAGAATATCGATGTGCCGCATGGCCGATTCTACGAGTGCTTCTGGCGTCGGCTCACCGTATTTGCGTTGCAGCTCTTTTTCCAGCGACCCGGCATTCACACCGATACGGATAGGAATATTGCGTTCTTTCGCCGCATCAATCACCGCCTTCACCCGATCTTCCCGGCCAATATTGCCGGGATTGATGCGCAGGCAGTCCACGCCGTATTCCGCCACTTTAAGTGCAATCTTGTAATCAAAGTGAATATCCGCCACCAGTGGGACGGTCACTTGTTCGCGAATCTGCTTAAAGGCCTCGGCGGCCTCCATGCTGGGAACCGACACCCGCACGATGTCGGCGCAAGCGTCTTCCAGACGCCGAATCTGTGCGACCGTCGCCGCCACATCGCAGGTATTGGTATTGGTCATGCTCTGCACCGAAATCGGCGCATCGCCACCCACTGCCACATTGCCAATATGAATTTGGCGAGATTTGCGGCGTTTTATGGGTGATTCCATCTTCATAATTCACCTATCTGTACGCGTATCGCGTTACTTTCGGCAAGCCCGTCCAAGGCGACGTCTTGCTGGTTGTACTGAATACGAACGGCAGGCCAGTAAGCCAAGGCCAGCTGCACCGGGCCCTTCACGTCCAGGCTCTGCGACTGCCCCGCCTCCAACTGGCCACGAAACTGCACCGTGCCATCGGCATCGCGAAGCTCAAGCCACACGGTTTGCACAGCGTCCAGACGCACACTGGCCGGGTGCGAGAGCAGTTCCGGGGAGAGCTCAACTTCGCTGACCGTGCTGGGCACCTGCAACAGCGATTCGCCCAACAGGGAGCGACTGCGCAGTTCCTGCAGGGGAACGTAACGTTCTTCCATCAGGCTGACATCGAGTCTGGGCTTGGGCTCACCGCCGAACAGCAGGTAACTCACTCCCCAAATAATCAAGGCGACCAGCGCGGCCACCGAGAGACGTGCCTGTATAGGGGCCTGTGTACTGCCTTTGGGACGACGCTGCTGCGCCTGCTCTTCATCGCGGCGACATATCCGCTCGCTGTCTTTGAGCAGCGGTGTCTCATCCAGACCAAAATGGCGGGCATAGCTGCGGATGTAACCACGCGCAAACATCGGCGAGTTAAATCGTGAGTAATCATTACACTCAAGCGCTTCAACGTGGGTGGTGAGCAAATTCAATGCTTCCGCCACCTGCTCCACCGATTTTCCTGCGCTAAGCCGGGCGTCTCTCAGTACAGACCCCGGTGGCGCAATATAGTTATCGCTGTGCGCCTGATTCATGCTTACTCAACTCCGCTGTTGGTCAGAGAGGCCTTGTACAGCAGATATTCTTCCGATTTAGGAAAAAGATTCTTCAGCGCCAGTGCGTAACTGGCATAGGCATCTTCGTCATCAAACACGTCTGCCAGGCGAATACCCAGCCACAGCGAAGCCGCCGACTGGCGGGGATTCATTTCGCGGAATGCGTCGTAGTAACGCTGCGATTGGGGGTAATCCTTTTTGCGAAAACTCACTTCCGCCATCGACAACACAACGGTGGGATCATCGCGTTCCATCAGCAACGCGCGCTTGAATGCACCTTCGGCACGATCCAGTTCATTTAATTTCAAATAGCAGCGTCCGAGATTAACAAAGGCATCGACGCGACGCTCATACAGCAATTCGCCGACCACAACCTCAAGCTGCGCAGCCGCCTCTCGATACCGCTCCTGCTCGTAGAGATAGGCAGCGTAATTATTGCGGATACGCATGGCTTTCGGGTCTTGCTCGATAGCGCGGCGATAGTAGTTCTCCGCCATCTCCAGCTCCCCGGTATTCTGGTAGACCAGCGCAAGGGCTTCCAAGGTTTCGGGGTTGTGCTTGTCAACCGTTTCCACATACTTCAGATGGCGCTTGGCCTGCTGCCAATTGCCGTTGGAAATGTAGGTTTTGGCCAACTGCAGGGAGGTTTCGTAGGCTTTTTTCTCATCGGCCTTTTCGGCAAAGCCGCCGGTCTCGGTGGTGACGCAGGCGCCAAGCAGAAGCGCCAGCACACTCAGAAGCAAAACCCGGCCATGACGGCTTAATCGCGGTACTCTCGACATCACTGGCCTGTGCTCCTCACGTAATACGAATGGCTTGAAGTTCTTCCGATTTTCGGCGGTGACGCTCCGCGCGGCGCGTACGGTCCTGCACCTGCCCGGCAAGCTGACCGCAGGCGGCGTCAATGTCGTCGCCGCGAGTGGTGCGAACGGTTGTTACGTAACCGGCATCGGTCATCACTTGCCAGAATCTCGATACGGCATTTTTTGACGGACGACGATAGTCTGACAAGGAGAACGGATTAAAGGGAATCAGATTCACTTTGCACGGCAATTCGCGGAGAACGTCCGCCAGCTCTCTCGCCTGATCGACGCTGTCGTTGACGCCGGCAATCAGGGTGTACTCAACAGTAACCACACGGTGTTTATCGGGCTGTTTATCGAGATAACGACGACAGGCAGCAAGAAGTTCGGCAATGGGGTACCGGCGATTGATCGGTACCAGTTCGTTGCGCAGCGCATCGTTAGGCGCATGCAAGGAGACAGCCAGAGACACTTCTGACACATCGCCCAGCTTGTCCAGCATCGGCACAACACCGGAGGTACTGAGGGTAACCCGGCGCTTGGACAAGCCGTAACCGAAATCGTCCATCATCAGGCCGGTGGCATCTACCACATTGTCGAAATTGAGCAGCGGCTCACCCATGCCCATCATCACCACATTGGTGACTACCCGTGAGCTGCCTGCTTGAAAAGCGTCGAATGACTGAATCGCCAGCCAAACCTGACCGATAATTTCTGCGGCTGTCAGGTCGCGCTGGAAACCCTGTTTGCCGGTAGAGCAAAAACTGCAATCCAGACTGCACCCTACCTGCGACGAGACACAGAGAGTGCCCCGCTGCCCGTCGGGAATAAAGACGGTTTCAACCAGATTGTTGCCACCGACTTCGATGGCCCACTTGCGCGTGCCATCCTTGGAATCCAGTTGGCGCACCACTCGCGGAGGACGAATCTCGGCAATCTCGGCCAGCTTGGCACGCAAGCCTTTGCCGAGGTTACTCATCTGTTCGAAATCATCGATACCCGAGTGGTGAATCCATTTAAGAATCTGTTGGGCACGGAACGGCTTTTCACCAATAGAAACCAGCCAGGCCTCCATTTTCTGGCGTGTCATGCCAAGCAGGTTTACCCGCTCAGGCTGTTGAATCACCGCCTCTTGCACGTCCATGCCCGGTGCCTCCTCAGGCGCGCTCGCAGAGCTCGCTGGTAGCGAAGAAGAAGGCGATTTCGCGAGCAGCAGAGGCTTCGGAGTCAGAACCGTGAACGGCGTTGGCGTCGATAGACTCAGCAAAGTCCGCGCGAATAGTGCCCGCCTCAGCTTCTTTGGGGTTAGTGGCACCCATCAGTTCGCGGTTTTTCGCAATAGCGCCTTGGCCTTCCAACACCTGGACGGTAACCGGACCGGAGGTCATGAAATCAACCAGCGCGGGGAAGAACGGACGGCCTTTGTGCTCGGCGTAAAAACCTTCTGCCTGCTCGCGGCTCAGACGCAGCATTTTTGCTGCAATAATCTGCAGGCCAGCTTTCTCAAAACGGCTGTAGATTTCGCCTACAACGTTTTTGGCAACCGCATCGGGTTTAACAATGGAAAGGGTGCGTTCTACGCCCATGTAAGTATCTCCGGCTTAAAGTTCAAACGGTGGGGCGGTGCCCCGAAAAAATAGGAGGGAATTATACGCGCATTCGCGGCAAATAGGTACGCAACCGCCCCTGGCTGTGTCAGTCGCGCTCGTCGAGCCAGGCCGCTTGAATTGCCTCCAGAATTTTCTCGCCACTGCGCTTGGGATCGTCGTCAAAATCATCCAGCGATACGACCATTTTATGCAGGTCGACAAAATTGATATACGTCGGGTCAACATCCGGGTGCGACTCCGCCAGCTCAATGCCAATATCCAGCACATCAGTCCATTTCAGTCCCATGACAGTCTCCTCTCAAGGCAGCGATCAGTGGCGCTCAGACACCATATTGATGGTATAGCGGGGAATTTCCACAACCAGATCTTCATCCGCGACCACAGCCTGACAACTCAGACGCGACTCCGGCTCCAGCCCCCAGGCTTTGTCGAGCATATCCTCTTCCAGCTCGTCGGCCTCGTTCAGCGAATCAAAGCCTTCGCGCACCACAACGTGGCAAGTCGTGCAGGCACAGGATTTTTCACAGGCATGCTCGATGTCGATACCGTTGGCCAGCATGGCATCGCAGATGGTTTCACCACTGGCCACTTCCAATACTTCGCCCTCCGGGCAAAGCTCTTCATTTGGCAGTACAACTATGCGTGGCATCGGGAACTCCTCAAAGGTCGTCCACTCGCCGACCGGCGAGGGCTTTCTTGATACTGGCGTCCATACGACGCTCAGCAAAAGTTTCACTGGCGGCACCGACAATTTCAATCTGCCGGGCGATACTGGCCGCCGTGCCGCTATCTTTTTCGCGGTGCAGCGCTTCCATTTTGTCCAGCAGTTCGCGCTGTTCGGATTCGCTGAGCAGCGCCTCACCGTCAGCCAGCAGCGCCGCAGACAGCGACTGCAATAGCGCTTCGGCATCTACCTGCTGCTCGCGCAAGGCACGGGCTTCTTTATCTTGGCCCGCCGCCTCAAATGACGAGGTCAGCATATCGGCGATATCGTTGTCGCTGAGGCCGTAGGACGGCTTCACCTGTACCTGGCTCTCTGCGCCGGTGGTCTCCTCCCGGGCAGATACTTGCAACAGACCATCGGCATCGACCTGAAAGGTAACGAGAATGCGCGCCGCCCCCGCCACCATGGGTGGAATACCACGCAATTCAAAGCGCGCCAGTGAGCGACAATCGTCTACCAGCTCACGCTCGCCCTGCACCACGTGAATCGCCATGGCCGTCTGACCGTCTTTGAAGGTGGTAAATTCCTGCGCCATCGCGACCGGGATGGTGGTGTTGCGATGAATGACTTTTTCCGTCAGCCCCCCCATGGTCTCCACACCCAGCGACAGCGGAATGACATCCAGCAACAGCGTTTCCTCGCCACTGCGATTGCCGATCAACTGTTCGGCTTGCGACGCCGCGCCCAGCGCAACCACTTTATCCGGATCGATATCCACCAGGGGCTCGCGGCCGAACCACTCAGCCACCCGCTCCCGCACACGCGGCACACGGGTCGAACCGCCGACCATCACCACATTGAGAATCTCATCGCTGCGCAGACGGGCATCTCGCATCGCTCTTTTGCAGGCGCGGATCGCGCGATCAATCAAGGGATCCACCAGCGCATTGAACTCTTCTCGGCTCAACACCAATTGCTGCGAATCCAGACTGACGTCCACCTGCTCAGCGCCCGTCAGCGCTTCTTTCGCAGCGCGACTGGCATCCAGCAAACGACGGCGCTGCTTGCCGTCCAGTGAATCGAGGCCGGTTTTTTCGATGAACCAAGCCGCTATCGCCTGATCAAAGTCGTCGCCACCCAGCGCCGAATCACCGCCTGTCGACAGAACCTCAAATACGCCCTTACTCATCTGCAGTACCGAGATATCGAAGGTACCGCCACCGAGATCAAAAACGGCAATAGCCCCCTCTTCTTTCTCGTCCAGGCCGTAAGCCACGGCGGCTGCGGTCGGCTCGTTCAGCAGACGTAAGACATTGAGCCCTGCCAGTCGCGCCGCATCTTTGGTCGCCTGACGCTGACCGTCATCGAAATATGCGGGAACGGTAATCACAACGCCTTGCAGTTCATCACCCAGACTACGCTGCGCACGATCAGCCACGCTGCGCAAAATATCTGCAGAAACCTGCACCGGCGACAAGTCGCCCGCCTGGGTCCGCAGCTTCACCATATCGTCGCCGCAATCCACCAGCGTGTAGGTCGACAGCACTTCCGCGGCACTGGCATCGGCATAGCTGCGCCCCATCAGGCGCTTTATCGACGCCAGCGTGTTTTCGGGATCGTCAGCCGCCATGGCCTGAGCCGCAGCACCCACTGCATCGGCACCCTGCGCGCCGTAGTGCACAACCGATGGCAACAGGTGTCTTCCCTGCTCGTCCGGCAGCGTTTGCAGGTGGCCGTTGCGGAATGCCGCAACCAGCGAATTGGTGGTGCCGAGGTCTATCCCCGCCGCCAGCTTGCGCTGGTGGGGTTCGGGACTCTGCCCCGGCTCTGAAATTTGCATTAATGCCATAAGATAAATTCGGTCCGTTTACGGGCTCTGCCGTTCAGTAGTCCAGCAGTTGACTCTCTTTCTGCTCCGCTTCGCTACGCAGCTTTTCCAGAAACTGCAGCTTGGCGTAGGCCGCCTTCGCCTGTTCGATATCGGCATCCAGCCCTGTGACAAAGACGGCCTTTTGCTCAGCCATGGCGTTATCCACGTCGCGGTAGAAGGCATCGAGCGCCGCCTCGGGGTCCGTCGCATCATGCAGATCTGACAATTCTTCGCGAAGCTGCAACTGCTGCATCAGAAACTCTGGGTCGCTGAAAGTAGTATTACTGGTATCCACTGGATGACCAGCCAGCTTGAGCAGGTAGGCCGCGCGGCGCGTTACCGAGCGCAGTGTTTCGTAGGCTTCATTGATCTGCGAGGATTTTTGCACCGCCAGACGTCGCTCTCGGTCGCTGCCACCAGCGAAGCGATCAGGGTGCACACTGCGCTGCAGCTCTCGGTAGGCGCGGGTCAGTGACGCTTCGTCCACGTCAAACTGACGCGGCACACCCAGCATACTGAAATAGTCTGCTGCCTGTTCGCTCATAACACCCTTCTCCGCAACTGAGGGTTCACACCAGAGAGGCTGAAAATCACCTCCGCAAATATGCAAAAGGCGCGATCGGCCATCCACCGAAACGCGCCAGCACTCGCTCACACAGCCGTTAAACCGTGAAGCTCTCTCCGCAACCGCACTCCGCAGAGACATTGGGGTTGTTAAATTTCAGCCCTTCGTTCAAGCCCTCTTTGACAAAATCCAACTCCGTGCCATCGAGGTAAACCAAGCTTTTGGGATCGACATAAATCGACGCCCCAAAGGCTTGAAACACTTTATCTTCGGGCTGCGGCTCGTCGACAAACTCAAGGACGTACGCCATACCGGAACAGCCCGAGGTACGAACGCCCAGGCGAATACCCAGGCCACGCCCACGACCTTCCAACTGGCGTTTGATATGACCAGCCGCAGATTCCGTCAGGCTGACTTTCATATCCACTTCAGCCATCAGACTCAGGCGCCTTTCTTCTTGCGATAATCGGAAACAGCGGCCTTGATCGCATCTTCAGCCAACACAGAGCAGTGAATCTTCACCGGAGGCAGAGCCAGCTCCTGCGCAATTTCCGTATTTTTGATGTGCTCAGCTTCTTCCAGCGTTTTGCCTTTCACCCACTCCGTGAGCAGTGAGCTGGAAGCAATCGCACTGCCGCAGCCGTACGTTTTGAACTTGGCGTCTTCGATGACACCCTCGTCGTTCACTTTGATCTGCAGACGCATCACGTCACCGCAGGCCGGCGCGCCGACCATGCCAGTACCGATTTCATCACTGTCATCGAATTTACCGACATTACGGGGGTTCTCGTAATGGTCCAGTACTTTTTCACTATATGCCATGGTTAATCCCTCCTCTTGAGTCGGCTCAGTGAGCCGCCCATTCGATGCTGTCCAGGTCGATGCCGTCTTTGTACATATCCCACAGCGGCGACAATTCTCTCAGCTTGTCGACCGCCTTGCGAACCTGGGCAGCGGCGTAATCTACTTCCTCTTCAGTGGTAAAGCGACCGAAGGAAAAACGCAACGAGCTGTGGGCGAGTTCATCGTTCAAACCCAGCGCACGCAGCACGTAAGAGGGCTCGAGACTGGCCGACGTACAGGCCGAGCCGGATGATACCGCCAGATCTTTCAGCGACATGATCAGCGATTCGCCCTCAACAAACGCCAAGCTGATATTCAGGTTACCCGGCAAACGGTGCTCCAGCGAACCGTTCACGTGCACCTGTTCGATATCCTTCAGTGCTTCCCAGAAACGGTTGCGCAAGGCCAGCGAGTGCGCCGCGTCTTTTTCCATTTCCAGGCGCGCCAGCTCACAGGCTTCTCCCATGCCCACAATCTGGTGGGTGGCCAGCGTGCCGGAGCGCATACCGCGCTCATGACCGCCGCCATGCATCTGCGCCTCCAGCCGAACCCGCGGCTTACGGCGTACATACAGCACACCAATGCCCTTGGGTCCGTAGAGTTTGTGCGCCGAAATGGACAGCAGGTCCACTTTCATCGCTTCCATATCCACCGGAATCTTGCCGACACTCTGTGCAGCATCGACATGGAAAACGACTTTGCGTTCGCGGCACAACTCGCCAATGGCAGCGATATCACTGATCGTGCCGATCTCGTTGTTGGCGTGCATGATGCTGACCAACACCGTGTCATCGCGCATTGCCTGCTCGACGGCTTCAGGCGTGATAATACCGTCGGCATTGGGATCCAGGTAGGTCACGTCGAAACCTTCCCGCTCCAGCTGGCGGCAGGGGTCCAGCACAGCTTTGTGCTCAATTTTCGAGGTGATTATGTGTTTGCCCTTTTTGCTGTAGAAGTGGGCAGCACCTTTAATCGCCAGGTTATCGGACTCGGTCGCGCCCGAGGTCCAAACAATTTCGCGGGGGTCAGCATTAATCAGGTCAGCGACCTGGCGACGGGCATTTTCCACCGCTTCTTCCGCTTTCCAGCCAAACAGGTGAGAACGCGACGCAGGGTTACCGAAATTCCCCGCGGTCGTGAGGCAGGTCATCATTTTCTCGGCAACACGCGGGTCTACCGGCGTGGTTGCGGAGTAATCCAGATAAATCGGCAACTGCATAGCTCTCTCCTCATGTCGGCCGCACGGAACATCAGCGCGGCCTGGTCGCTCACAGTTCAACTGTGACGAACCGTTAAGCCTATTCGATGGTTGTCAGCGCGATGGTCTGACCAGGTTGGCTGCGTCGTTGACGTGCAGACACAGCCTGCACGTCGCGGCGCTGCACGAGACTTGCCAGACTGATATCACTGAGAAAATGGTGTATCTGATCACTCAGGTCAGACCAGAGGTGATGGGTCAGACATGTGTGCCCATCCTGACAATCGCTGTTCCCGGAACAGCCGGTTGCGTCTACGCGCTCGTCAACAGCATCGATGATTTCGGCAACAAATATTTCTTCGCCGGGACGATTAAGACGATAACCACCGCCCGGGCCACGGATGCTGCGCACCAGCTCCCGACGTCGCAGCTTGGCGAACAGCTGCTCCAAATATGACAGTGAAATATCCTGTCGACCGGAAATATCGGCAAGGCTGATCGGCCCCTGGTCGCCATAAAGCGCCAGATCCAGCATCGCCGTTACCGCATATCGTCCTTTGGTCGTCAGTCGCATAATCGTACCTACTCTCCATAGGACAAATTATGCAATAACCAAGTATTTCTATCAACTATTTACCTGATTAAAACACTCGGCTTTTGCCGATGGCAGCAAAAAACGGCGGCATTATAGCGATTCATCGCTTTCCGCTCCATCGCCCTTCTGCGGGAGAGCCTCGCCGCGGGCCTTGCGCACCCAATATTGGGTGGACGTGAGAATGCCGCGCAAAATATTGACTTCCATTTCGTCCAAGCGGGTACGCTGGTACAGGCGACGCAGGCGCAACATCAATTTCTTCGGCGCCTGTGGCCGCAGGAAATTAATGTCGTACAGCGTCTCCTCCAAGTGAACAAGATAGCGCTCCAGCGCCTCGGCGTTCGCTACCGGCTGATCCCACTCCGCCATCGCATTGGCATCCAGCTCACCAGATACCTGCAGCATCCGCAGCTCATAAGCCATCACCTGAACAGCCATGCCCAAATTCAGCGAACTGTATTCCGGGTTGGAGGGAATATGCACATGCAGATTGCAGCGCTGCAGTTCTTCGTTGGTCAATCCACGGTCTTCACGACCGAACATGAGGGCGATTTTGTGCCCACCCTGCGCTTCTCGGTAGGCCTCCTGCATGCAGTGACGCGGATCCAATAGCGGCCAGGGGACTGTGCGCTCACGAGCGCTGGTCCCCACCACCAACTGGCAGTCGGCGATCGCCTCGTCGAGCGTTTCGCAGACCACGGCATTCTCGAGGATATCCGTGGCGCTGGCAGCACGCCATGTGGCCTCATCGTGGGGAAACTTGCGCGGCGCCACCAGATACAGCTGCGACAGACACATATTTTTCATCGCACGCGCCACCGCGCCGATATTGCCCGGATGCGAGGTATTCACCAGCACGATGCGGATGTTGTCGAGTGAGTTTGTCTGAGTCATAAGCGCCGCCCTGTTTGCAAGCGGCGCATTCTATCAGAGGCCGGATGACGGGTCAGCGATCAGCGGCATCTTGCCAATGAAGCGCAACCCCCTGCTCACCGGGTTGCGCCAGATACCCCTCGCATATCGCAAGGTCAGCAATCGCAGCCAATTGGCCGTCACAATAGATCAACGGCAATCGCTCGCGACGGCGCGGGGCAAGCTGCCAAGCCTGAAGTAGCTTTTTCAGTGCCCGACTATGAGTTTCGCCCGCCAACTGGCAGCGCTCTCCGCCCTGCCGGAATGCGACCTCCACCCGGCCGCGAGGCACGAAGCTGCCGCCGGGGGCCGCACTTAGTCGCCCTTGAGGCAATTCCAAGGGCATATCGACTCCCCAAGCCTGAACAGCAGGCAGGCCCTGTTTCGCCAAGATTTCCGGCTCGGCGATCAACTGTCTGGCAAAGCGGTAGAACCTCCAACCGTCAACACAGACCTCTGGCACGGCATCCACATCCGCCGTCAAAAACTGTCCGGCAAAATCTTCAAGCTGAGGGCGACTCAACACGACTCCCCAGCAGCGCTCAAGATATCGCCGCAGCAAGGCGAGCTGACGATACTCAGCAAGGCCACCGAGCGGCCCCAGT
The DNA here is from genome assembly GCF_984394615.1 of Spongiibacter sp. Taxonomy (NCBI): domain Bacteria; kingdom Pseudomonadati; phylum Pseudomonadota; class Gammaproteobacteria; order Cellvibrionales; family Spongiibacteraceae; genus Spongiibacter; species Spongiibacter sp. The sequence goes on from NZ_CFHTQA010000011.1 coordinate 64,048, forward strand.
GACAGCGCCTTGCCATTGAGCAAAGGCGCCAGGTCAGCATCCAGGTAGTCATTTAACAAGGCCTGACTGTCGCGCAGATTCTCCGCCGCCCGCGACAGCGCTTGCCGGTAGCTCGACCAGCGCTCTGCCATGGCCGGCATGACGCGATGGCGAAGATAATTGCGGTCATAGCGCGCATCTTGATTACTGGGGTCTTCCAGCCACTTTAAATTTCGCGACTGAGCGTAGACCTGAAGCTGTGAGCGCGGCGTCGTCAGCAGTGGCCGCAGCAGTCGCCCCTGACCCAAAGCGCGCCCATGAGGCATGGCCGCCAGTCCGGCCAGCCCCGCACCACGCAATAAGCGGAGCATCAGGGTTTCGCATTGATCATCGAGGTGATGGGCCTGCAACAGCAGTTCGCCGCGACCGAGCAGCGACTCAAACACCCGGTAGCGCGCCAACCGCGCTTCCGCTTCCAGCCCCTGCCCACCGGCTTGCGGACTCACCACGACCCGCTCAATCACACAGGGAAGACCAAGCGTTTCAGACACCGTCAGACAATGCTGAGCCCAGACTCCGGAGTCAGCCTGTAAGCCATGATCAACATGTATCAGAGAGAGCTGCGGGAAGTCGCTGCACTGTTCGCGCAGCTCCATCAGCAAAGACAGCAGTACCCGGGAATCCATGCCGCCGCTGTAGGCCAGCCACAACCGGGGAACAGGGAGAATATCGCGCAGCGACTGTTCGAGCTGCGCGATCAGTGTCGCGCCGTCAGCCATGGCTCACAGCGCAAATCATCAGACGGTGCCGTAGGACATCAATCGGTCGTAGCGGGTTTCCAGCAGTTCTTTCTCAGGAAGCGCCTGAAGCTTCTCCAGCTCCTTGAGAATATGCGCTTTAACCCGGCTGGCACTCTCGTCGATGTCGCGGTGTGCGCCGCCCTGAGGCTCCGGAATAGTCGCGTCGACAATGCCCAACTCTTCGAGCACCGTTGAGGTCAAACCCATTGCCTCAGCGGCATCAGGTGCGTATTCACTGCTCTTCCAGATGATATTCGCGCAGCCTTCTGGGGAGATAACGAAATAGGTCGAGTACTGAAGCATGGCGATATGATCGCCCACCCCGATCCCCAGGGCGCCACCGGAGCTGCCCTCACCGATAACAATGCAGATGATCGGCGTTTTGAGGCGGGACATCACTGCCAGGTTTTGCGCGATGGCCTCCGAAATGCCCCGCTCTTCGCTGTCGATCCCCGGATAGGCCCCCGGGGTGTCGATAAGGGTAACAATAGGTAAATTGAACCGCTCGGCCATTTCCATCAGACGCAGCGCTTTACGATACCCCTCAGGCTTGGGCATACCGAAATTGCGTTTCACTTTTTCGGTAACACCGCGGCCCTTTTCCTGGCCGATCACCATTACCGGCTTGTCACCAATACGGCCAATACCACCGACTATCGCCGAGTCATCACCGAAGTGGCGATCACCGTGCAGCTCGTCAAAATCCGTGACAATGCGGCGGATATAGTCCAGCGCATAGGGACGCATAGGATGACGGGCAATCTTCACCACATCCCAGGGACGCAGCGAGGAGAAAATTTTCTCGGTCAGCTTGCTGCTCTTGTCCTTGAGCTTGGCGATTTCCTCACTGATATTAATATCGTTGTCGTTGCCGACGAGTTGCAGCTCTTCAATCTTGGCTTCCAGCTCGGCGATTGGTTGTTCAAAGTCGAGGTAGTTCGGATTCATTGCTCTGTTTTATTCGCTCTGTTGACGTGTTGCCCACATAGTTTCAATGAGAAATGGGGACATTCATGCCGGTGATTATACGTTAATCGTATTTGATCACCACGTTATTTGCCCCACAGTCTTCGCGCAAGCGAATCAGCACATCTTCCTGTGGAAGTATGCGCCAGTCGCCACTCAATCTCAGCCGCGCCTCACCTTCTGGACGCCGGTAGCGGATCACCACGGGGCAGTTCCCCCCGCGCACACTGCCCAGCGCCGACTTGAGCCGCTGCAACTGTTCTGCACTGCTGTGCTCTGATTCGATCAACAGCTCAAGCTCCCGCGCGTGGTGCTCTCTGGCCTCGGCCAGACTGCGCAGGGATTTTACCCGCATTTTTTTGCCGCCACTGTACTCGTCAAAGCTGCATACACCTTCGACGACCAGCACCGCGTCTTTCACCAGTTTGTCGCGACACTCTTCATACACGTCACTGAACAGGGCCACTTCTATTCGGGCCGTGCGGTCATCCAGCAACAGGAAGGCCATGGTATCGCCGCGCTTGTTTTTCATGGTGCGCATATTCACCACGAGACCGGCAACGGTCTGCGCCTGCTTGTCGGGATTCAAGTCGACAATGCGGCGTGGCACAAACTGGCGCAGCTCCGCTTCGTAATCGTCGATGGGGTGGCCGGTCACGTACAGACCCAGCGTGTCCTTTTCCCCCTGCAGGCGCTCTTTGGTCGTCCAGCGCCGAGCATCGCGGTAAGGCTCATACACATCGCGATTATCCACCGCTAATGTGTCACCAAAGAGATCAACCATACCGATTTCGCTGTTCCGCGCGGCCTGCTCCGCCACTTGCACCGCTTCGGGCATGGCCGCCATCAATACCGCACGGTCTTCGCCGAGATCGTCAAAGGCGCCACTGCGAATCAGTGCTTCAATCGCTCGCTTATTGACCTTGCGCGGATCGGTGCGTTCGCAGAAATCGAACAGGTTCTTGAAGGGGCCACCGCTGCTTCTTGCAGCAATAATATTTTCTACCGGACCTTCACCCAGCCCCTTGATCGCCCCAAGACCATAGACAATCTGCCCCCGGTCATTCACGGTGAACATATACTCACCCTCGTTGACTGAGGGGAGTTTGTAATCCAGCTTCATCTCGCGGCATTCTTCGATGAACACCACGATTTTGTCGGTATTGTCGAGTTCGGAGCTCATTACCGCCGCCATAAACGGCGCCGGGTAATGGGTCTTCAGCCAGGCAGTCTGATAGGAGACTAAGGCGTAAGCAGCCGAGTGCGACTTGTTAAAACCGTAGCCCGCGAACTTCTCCATCAGGTCGAAGATGTTGGAGGCCAGCTCTTGATCAAAGCCCTTCTCTACCGCCCCGGCCAGGAACAAGCCCCGCTGCTTTTCCATCTCTTCGGGCTTTTTCTTACCCATCGCCCGACGCAGCAAGTCAGCGCCGCCCAGCGTATAGCCGCCCATTTCCTGCGCGATCTGCATAACCTGTTCCTGATACAGGATAATGCCGTAGGTCGGCTGCAGTATGGGTTGCAGGCATTCGTGTTGATACTGGGGGTGGGGAAAAGCCAGTTCGGCGCGGCCGTGCTTACGATTAATAAAGTCGTCTACCATGCCGGACTGCAGCGGCCCCGGACGGAACAGGGCCACCAGTGCGACGATATCTTCAAAACAGTCGGGCAGCAGCTTCTTGATCAGCTCCTTCATGCCGCGTGATTCCAGCTGGAATACCGCCGTGGTTTCCGCGGACTTGAGCAGATCGAACGTCTTCTTGTCTTCCAGCGGAATCGCCATGATATCCAGTGGATCTTCACTGACCTTGGCTCGCTGGGCATTAACGATTTTCAACGCCCAATCGATGATGGTCAGAGTCCGCAGACCGAGGAAGTCGAACTTGACCAGTCCGGCATCCTCAACGTCGTTCTTGTCGAATTGGGTCACCAGACCACTGCCGGTTTCGTCGCAGAACAGCGGCGCAAAATCCGTGAGCTTGCTGGGCGCAATCACCACGCCCCCGGCGTGTTTACCCACACCTCGCACAACCCCTTCGAGCTGCTCCGCCATATCCCAGATTTCCTGAGCCTGTTCATCGGCCTCCAGAAACTCCTTGAGAGCAGGCTCCTGCTCCAACGCCTTGCTCAACGTCATCCCCACTTCAAAGGGGATCAGTTTGGATAGCTTGTCGGCCAGACCGTAGGACTTGCCCTGCACCCGCGCCACGTCCCGCACAACAGCCTTGGCGGCCATTGTGCCGAAAGTGATGATCTGACTCACCGCGTCGCGGCCGTAGTTATCGGCCACGTAACTGATCACCTGATCGCGACCGTCCATACAGAAATCGACGTCGAAGTCAGGCATCGACACCCGCTCCGGATTGAGGAATCGCTCGAACAGCAGGTCGTACTCAATCGGGTCAAGGTCGGTGATTTTCAGTGCATAAGCGACCAGCGACCCCGCACCGGAACCCCGACCCGGTCCGACTGGAATATCGTGGTCCTTGGCCCACTGGATAAAGTCCATCACGATCAGGAAGTAGCCGGGGAACCCCATCTGCAGGATGATATCCAGCTCAAAATCCAGCCGCGCGCGGTATTCCTTTTCTGTATCGGCAAAGCTTGGTGCGGCGCGATCGAAGAGAAAATCGAGCCGCTCATCCAGGCCCTTGTGACACAACTCACGAAAGAACTGCTCCTGCGTCATGCCTTCAGGAATCGGGTATTCAGGCAGGTAATAGGTGCCCAGCTTGACGGTCAGGTTACAGCGCCGCGCGATCTCAACACTGTTTTCCAGCGCCTCGGGAATGTCGCTGAACAGCTCAAGCATTTCCTCGGTACTGCGCAGGTATTGCTGATCACTGTAATTGCGTGGCCGACGTGGGTCATCGAGCACCCGGCCATCGCGAATACATACTCGGGCTTCGTGGGCCTCAAACTCATCACTGTGGATAAAGCGCACATCATTGGTCGCCACCACCGGACACGATAGCTTAGCCGCCAGAGCGACAGCATCGTGAATGTAGTCCTCTTCGTAGGGCCGACCGGTACGCTGCAGCTCTAGGTAAAAGCGATCCCCAAACACCGACAGCCAGCGCGATAGCCGCGCCTCTGCCAGCTCACGCTTACCCGACACCAATAGCTGCCCGACATCGCCATCGCGCCCCGCCGACAGTGCGATCAAGCCCTCGCTCTGCTGCTCCACCCAGCTACGGTAGACATAGGCCTTGCCCTGCCACTGCCCCTCCAGGTAAGCGCGAGAAATCAGATCGGTAAGATTGTGATAGCCGGTCTCGTTCTGCACCAACAGGCATAAGGTGCTTATCTGTTCCGGGTCATCATCTTCGCGCAACAGCAGATCACTGCCGTAAATGGGCTTAATCCCCGCCCCTTGCGCGGCCTTTTGGAACTTGATCAATGCATAGAAATTACACAGGTCAGTCAGCGCCACAGCAGGCATTCCCAACGCAGCGGTGTGCTTGCACAGGTCTTTGACCCGCACCAGGCCATCGACCAGCGAGTACTCGGAGTGCACGCGAAGATGAACGAAACTTTCATTCAGCATGGTCATACCTATGTCGTGATACACCGCCTTGATAGCGGCCAGAAATTACGATCGGGCGATTTCCAGCAGAGCCCTGACCGGCGCGTAGCTGCGGCGGTGAATCGGCGTAACACCCAGTGTACGCAGCGCTTCCAGATGAGCCTTGGTCGGATAACCTTTGTGCCCCGCCAGACCATAGCCAGGGTAACGGGCGTCCAGCTCACACATTTCCCGGTCGCGCACCACCTTGGCAAGAATCGACGCAGCAGCAATGGCTGCCACCTTGCTGTCACCCTTCACAATGGCCTGAGCACGGTAGGACCAGCGCGGCAGTCGATTACCGTCAACCAGTACCAGCTCCGGCGTTATCGCCTGCCCCTGTCGCTGCAAGCCCTCAACCGCTCGGGTCATGGCCAGCATACTGGCATGCAGGATATTCAGCCTGTCGATTTCCTCGACGCTGGCTCGCGCCACACAAAACGCCAGCGCCTTGCCGCAAATTTCGTCAAACAGAGCCTCGCGACGCTTCTCCGTGAGCTTTTTGGAGTCGTTGAGGCCGGCGATAGGCTGCGCCGGATCAAGAATAACCGCAGCGGCAACTACATCACCACACAGCGGCCCTCGCCCGACCTCATCAACACCGGCGGTCAAGGCAGGAAAGTCGTCTAGTGCTGCAAACAGATCCGCCGTTTCCACTACTCAACCGCCTCATCGCGAGACGGCTTGCCAGCAACCTGCAAGACGACTTCAGCCGCCTGCTCGCTGGCGTTGCGCGCCAGATTCACATGAATACGCCGGAACTCGGCAATCAGCGCCGCACGCTCATTGCTGTTGCTCAACTGTTCCAGAATCAGCGGCCCGATGACCTCGGCAGCCACCTCTTCCTGCAATAGTTCAGGCACCAGTGAGCGCTTGGCCAACAAGTTGGGCAGTGAGAAGAACGGTGTTTTCACCAAGCGCGACAGCAAGGCGAACGACAGCTTGCCAAAACGATAGCAGACCACCATTGGCCGCTTGAGTAACAGCGCCTCGAGGCTAGTTGTGCCGGACGCCATCAGCACTGCATCGGATGCCGCCATCACCGTGCGGGACTGCCCAAGCACCACCCTCACCGGCAAGTCAGCCGTCTGATTCGCGATAGCATCGAGAATCTGGCGACGGCGATCTTCATTGGCGGCAGCGACCATGAACTCAATGTTCGGCAATGCCCGTCTCAGCCACTGCGCCGACTCCAAAAACGTCGCGATCAACTGCGACACTTCGCCGCCCCGGCTACCCGGCAGCAGCGCCACCATTGGCTGATCACCCTCGATGTCCAGTTCGGTTCTGGCCTGCTCTCGCTGGTCGTCCAGAGAAATCTGGTCGGCCAGGGGATGCCCGACACAACTGACCGGCACACCATGCTCCCGATAGAAATCTTCCTCAAAGGGAAACAGGGTCAGCATATGGTCCACAGACTTGGCGATGTTTTTGATGCGCCCGCGCCGCCACGCCCAGACCGAGGGGCTGACATAGTGCAGCGTAGGCACACCCTGGTTGCGCATAAAGCGCTCAACATTCAACGTAAAATCAGGAGAGTCGATACCGATCAGCACATCGGGCTGCCAGTTCAACAGGTGCTGTTTCAGATGGCGACGAATGCGCAGTAACTCCGGCAGACGCTTCAGCGGTTCTGAAAAGCCCATTACCGACAAGCGGTCCATATCGCAGATGCTGTGAAAGCCCTCCGCCAGCATCAGCGGCCCACCGATACCTTCGAATCGCGCGTGGGGGTAGCGCCGCTTGATCGCTTTCATCAGGTCGGCACCGAGGATATCTCCGGATGCCTCACCCGCAACAAGCGCAATTTTTAATGAAGCCATAGCACATCAGGCCGGCGGAGCCGGCTCCAGTATCAAGCGTTAGCGGACAATACCGCGTTGGGAGTTCTTCAGAGAGTCGGCCATCAGGCCCACGGTAGGCTGCTCATCAATCAGCGGCTGCAACGCGGCCAGCGCTTCTTCCACAGTCAGGCCATGCCGGTAGATAATTTTATAGGCACGGCGGATAGCCGCGATGGCCTCCGCGGAAAAGCCCCGGCGTTTCAAGCCTTCCACGTTGATGGTTTTCGCCTCGGCAGGGCTGCCGCTAACCGTCACGTAGGCGGGTACATCTTTACTGATGTGACAGCCAAAGCCGGAAAAACTGTGGGCACCAATATGGCAGAACTGGTGGACCAGCGAGTAGCCGCTCAGGATCGCCCAATCTCCCACTACAACGTGCCCGGCCAGCGATGCATTATTCACCAGAATGCAGTGATCGCCCACTACGGAATCATGCCCAATGTGGGCATAGGCCATAATCAGATTATCGCTGCCGATCACGGTCTTACCCTGATCCTGCACCGTGCCGCGGTGAATCGTGACGCCTTCGCGGATGATGTTGTTGTCGCCAACAATCAGTTCGGTGGGCTCACCTTTGTACTTGAGATCAGGGGTATCTTCACCCACCGTGGAGAACTGATAAATCGTATTGTTCTTGCCAATACGCGTAGGCCCGTTAAGCACAACATGAGAACGGATATCACAGCCTTCGCCCAACTCAACATGCGGACCAACAAGCGTCCATGGTCCGATCTTGACGTCGGCAGCAATGATCGCCGTGGGGTCAATAATCGCCCGAGGGTCTATTTGCGCACTGGGGTGAATATGTCCCGACATCACTTCTTCCGATCAATACACAAAATGGACGCGGAACAGGCGAGCTGGTCTTCTACATAGGCCTGACATTCAAATTTCCACAAGCCCCGGCGATCGGACACATACTGGGCTTTCAGGATCAACTGGTCTCCCGGCACCACCTGCCGCTTGAAGCGTGCGTTGTCGACACCAGCGAACATATAGATCGAACCGTCTGACGGCTTTTTCTCCAAGGTTTTAAACCCGAGGATACCCGCGGCCTGAGCCATCGCCTCGATAATCAGTACGCCCGGCATGATCGGCATGCCGGGAAAATGACCGTTAAAGTGGTTCTCGTTGCCGGTCACGTTTTTGACGGCCACGATAGACTCACCGGGAGTCAGTTCAATGACTTTATCGACGAGCAGAAACGGATAACGCTGAGGCAAATATTCCTGAACTTCATTAATGTCCATGAGCATGGCTTAACTCTTGTCCTCATGTAGCTTTTTTAATTGTTTTTCCAAGGCTTGAACCTGGCGATACAGCTCGTCAAGTTTGCCGAAACGGGCGGAGTTTTTACGCCACCTCGCTGTTTCCATCAAAGGGCTGCCACCACTGGAGTAGGTGCCCACCTGATCAATAGATTTGGTTACCAGACTGCGTGCCGTTAAATGCACGCCGTCGGCGATCTGAATATGACCGACCACACCGACATTCCCTGCCAAAGTACAGTGCTTGCCGATTTTTGCACTGCCCGCCACCTGGTTACAGGCAGCCATAGCCGTGCCCTCGCCCACTTCAACGTTGTGAGCGATCATCGTAAAGTCGTCCATGATAACGCCATCGCCAATTACCGTGTCATTCAGTGCGCCACGATCGATACAGGAGTTGGCACCGACTTCCACACGATTGCCGATTCGCACACCACCCAACTGGTGAATTTTCACCCAGCCATCTTTTGACGGTGCAAATCCGAAGCCATCGCCACCAATCACCACACCGGAGTGGATAATGCACTCATCGCCGATGCTGACGCCGTGGTACACCGTGACATTGGCATGCAGATAGCTGTACTTACCGATCTGGCTGCCGCGACCAATCACCGTTCCCGGCGCAATCACCGTGCCTTCGCCAATCTCGGCACCAGCCTCAATCACGCAGTTTGCGCCAATGCTGGCACTGGGGTGCACTTGGTCGGACTCGACAACGGCACTGGGGTGGACGCCAGCACGGGGTTTTTCCAGCGGCTCAAACAAGGCACTGGCTTTCGCATAGGCGAGATAAGGGTTGTCTGAGACCAATATCACCCGGTCATCACCGGCGGCCTGAGCCTCTGCCAACAAGTCAGGGTGAACAATCACCGCTCCCGCCTGGGTCTCAGCCAGCAAGCGGCGATATTTAGCGTTTGCCAGAAAACTGAGCTGGTCGGCTTGGGCGCTGTCTAGTGCGCCGATTCCCCTGACCTGCCGCTGGCCATCGCCATGCAGCGACAACCCCAAAAGCCCGGCCACTTCGGCCAGGCTCAGTACTTTCTGGTCGGGCATGGATTACTTCGCCTGATTCAGCTTATCAGCCACTTTGGCGGTGATATTGTAACCGGCATCTGCGTGCATAACGGCTTTGGCGGGCAGCAGCAGACCAATGTTTTCTTCCTTGATGATTTCCGGCAACAGTTTTTGCAGTTTGGGGCCGATTTCCGCCATGATGGTCTGCACTTCCTGCTGCTGAGCCGCTTCAATTTTACGTGCCAGGTGCTCACCGTCAGAACGCTTGGTGTCGATTTTGTTCTTGGCCAGCTGACGTTGCTCGGCGCTGAGAATTTCCAGATCTTTCTGGAACTGCTCTACCAGCTTTTCGTAGTCTTTGCGCACCTGCTCCAGCTCTGAAACATTGTTCTTGAACTCTTTCTGGTTACGCAACGCGTTCAGGCGCTGTTTGGCAACGTCGGTGTTCAGTACAGCCGCTTCCAGATCGAAGACAGCGATGCGGCCCTGTGCCAGCGCCACTGAACCCCAAAGCATGGCAAAAACCAGGACGGCAAATTTTATCGTTTTCATGACAGACTCCTGAAACAGTTTTCGGATAAATTAAAAAGTGCGACCGAGTGAGAACTGGAAAATCTCGGTCTCGTCGATTTTCTCATCGTTTAGAGCACGTCCCAGACTGAAGGTCAGCGGCCCGAAGCCGGTAATCCAAGTCACACCAAAACCGGCCGAATAGCGTAACTCACTGGCTTTTGGCGATGAACAGTTCAGCTGAGTAGCACCACAACTGGTGCTGAACACATTACCCGCATCGATAAACAGACCGCTGCGCACGGAACGCTGGTCTTTCACGAACGGGAGCGGGAACAGCAGCTCAATACTCCCCTCCACCAGCACGTTACCACCGAAGGGAACAGAGTCATCGTCAAACGACGAGGTATTGACCTCCAGTTTGCCGGTATCGGGATTCAGCACATACGCACCCTGCGCTGACAAGGCGGTCGCATTACCGCTCGCATCGATAGCTGTGGCGGCCTGACTGATACTGTAGATATCTGCCGGCGTGCTGCGCGGGCCCAAGGTATTGGCTCGATAGCCACGCACTGAGCTGAAACCACCCGCATAGAAGTGCTGGAAGAACGGCAGTTTATCGATATTCCCATAGCCGTCGCCATAGCCCAACTCGGTTCGGAAACGCAGGGTCAAGCTGTTGGTTACCGGCACATAGAGCTGGCCATTGTAAGTCAGTCGGAAATACTCCAGATCGGAGCCGGGAATAGCGGCCTCGAGTGACACCGACTGAGATGCACCACGGGTTGCCAGCAGACCGCGGTTCAGGGTTGACTGACGCCAGGAGATGCCTGCCGTGTAGTTATGGAATTCATCACCGTACTCATCGAGGAAACCCGGCTCCGTGCTGTCGACGAGCGCACTGTCAGGCAGGTTTTCAAGGTCTTCCAAAACTTCCGCAACTGTATACCGACCCGTACTACTGTCCATCTGGCTGACAAAGTAGTGATCAATCGCATCGAGAATACGCGGGCTGGTTTTAATTTCTTTTACTGCCGCCACACCCGCTTCGATCGTGGTGTAGGTATAGCCCAGCTCGAAGCCCAAGCGCTGTGTTTCTGAAATCGGATAGCCGAAATTCACACTGGTGCCGTAGGTATCAGTGGTGTAGCTGGCAACGTTGACTTCTTCATAGTCCGTCGCGCGGTAAAATACCGAGAAACCCCGGCTCACGCCGTCTTCTGTAAAGTAGGGGTCAACGTAGTTAAAGCTGGCACTTTGCAGGAAGTCACTGCGCGACACGCCGAAACCTACCTGCTTACCGGTGCCGAGGAAGTTGTTCTGCTGGATATTGGCACTCAGCAGCAGACCGCTGACCTGAGAGAAACCCACACTGGCCCCCAGGCTGCCCGAGCTTTGCTCCTCGACCGTATAGGTCAGGTCAATCTGGTCGTCAGTGCCCGGAACTTCGTTGGTCTCGACCTGCGCACCTTTGAAGTAACCCAGCCGTTCGAGTCGAATTCGCGATAGCTCAATTTTGTCTGCGGACGCGGGTGCCGCCTCCATCTGGCGCATTTCCCGACGCAACACCTCATCGGCGGTTCGCGCATTACCCTCAAAGCTGATGCGGCGAACATAGGTACGTTTACCCGGATCGACGAAGAACTTCAGGGCAACCGTGCCCGCCTCTTCATCTACTTCGGGAATGCCTCGGACCTTGGCAAAGTTATAGCCTTCGTTACCGAGGCGCTTCACCATGAATTCTTCGGTGCTGGTCACCAGTGCTTGCGAGAAAACCTGCCCTTCACGCACCAGAATAAAGCGCTTCAGATCGTCCTCGGGAAGCACCAGGTCCCCGGACAGCTCCGCGCCGCTCACGGTGTACTTATCACCTTCTGTGACATTGACGGTGATGTACACGGATTTGCGGTCGGGACTGATCGATACCTGGATGGAATCGGTATTAAATTGCAGATAGCCGCGATCGAGATAATAGGAGTTAAGCTTTTCCAGATCGCCTTTCAGCTTCTCCCTGGCGTACTTGTCACTGCTACTGAAAAAAGAAAAGAAGCCAGCAGGCTTCAATTCAAACTGTTCCAGGAGTGTTTCATCGTCAAAGACGGTATTGCCGACAATATTGATGTGCTTGATCGATGCCGTGCTGCCTTCATCGATATTGATGGAGATTGACACCCGGTTGCGAGGTTCAGCGACAACATCTGTTTCGATACCCGCATCGTATCTTCCCTGAGACACGTACTGACGGGTCAGCTCCATGCGCATATTTTCAAGGGTCGCGCGCTTGAAGACCTGTCCCTCTGCAAGACCGGCATTTTTCAGGCCATCCATCAGCGCATCGGTTGCCAGAGCCTTGTTGCCTTCAATGTTGATCTTGCTGATAGAAGGACGCTCTTGAACCTTGACGACCAGCACGTCCTGATCGATACCTATGCGAATATCGTCAAAGTTGCCTGTCGCGAACAACGCTCGCGTCGAGCGAGAGATCGCTTCTTGCGTAACAAGGTCACCCACGTTCAACGGCAGGGCAGAAAACACGGTTTCCGCGGCGATACGCTGCAGGCCCTCTACCCGAATATCGTTAAGACGGGTCTGAGCGAGGGCATAGGGGCTTGTCAGACAAAAAAGAACTGCGTACAGGAAAATACGTTTCATCAAAAACCAGCAACCAAGGCTAGGGGTTCACCCGCTCAGATCCGGGCGAGCCACTGATTAAAAAATATCGCTAAGCTCGAATATCAGAGGCGCAATACATCGTTATATAAAGCAAAAAACATGACACCGACAACCAACGCCAATCCGACCTGGTTTGCCAATGCCTGAACCTGTTCTGTTACCGGCTTGCCACGCAACCACTCCAGTGTCGCATAAACAATGTGTCCACCGTCCAATATGGGAATCGGCAACAAATTTAATACCGCCAAACTGATGCTCAGCAAGCCCAGAAAATTCAGCCAGGAGAAAAACCCGTACTGTGCGGAAGAGCCGGCCACTTTAGCAATCGTTATCGGGCCACTCAAGTTTTTCGGCGACAACAGGCCGGTCAACATCTTCTTCAGCGATTCCAGAGTGAAGACACTCATCTGCCAGGTTTTGTTCAGCGCCGCCGTCATAGCCGAAACCGGGCCGTAGTGCATCTCTCGACGCATCTGCTCAGGCCACTCTGGAATTTCTGCTGCGACCCCAACAAAACCCACAGCCACCCCATTATCTTCAAGCTTGCGCTCGGGCGTGAGGCTGATCGCCAGCGGCTGTCCGTCTCGCTCCACGGAGAGCGCCAACGTTATCGACGGACTCGCCCGAGCGATTTGCACCCAGCCCTGCCAATCTTCAATGCGTTTACCGTCAACACTGACAATACGATCACCGGGCTTCAAACCCGCTCGCGCCGCCGCACTGCCATCAACCACCTCACCAACAATTGGCAGAAACTCGGGCATATACAGCGTGACACCCAACTCCGACAGAGGGTTGGGCTCTTCCAGTCCCTGCATCCAGCGGTCAATCGCTACGGTATTCTGATAGGTGAGGTCACTATCGGGCCATTTTACCGACAGCGTCAGATTGCCGGTCTCACCAATCCGCTCCAGCAGCTGCATTTGCAGGCTTTCCCAGGTTGGCGTCTCTTCACCGTCTACGGCAACAATTTCCTGGCCGCTTTCCAGTCCTGCCCGCTCAGCCAGTGAGCCAGGCATGACGTCGCCGACAATGGGCGCAACACCGCCCACGCCATTCATGAAAATCGCCCAGTAGGCAACAATCGCCAACGCAAAATTAGCCAGCGGCCCAGCCGCCGCAATCGCGATACGGCGGGCGGGCGTTGCGCGGTTAAAGGCCATATGAGCCATATCTTCCGGCACGTCACCCTCGCGCTCGTCCAGCATTTTGACGTAGCCGCCCAGTGGTATCCCCGCTACCGCGTATTCAGTACCGGATTTATCGCGCCAGCTGAGCAGCGGCTTGCCAAACCCCACCGAAAATCGCAGCACTTTGACACCACAGCGGCGCGCCACCCAGAAGTGTCCGAACTCGTGGATAGAAACCAACACCCCAAGGGTGACAATGGTGATCAGTATGGTTTGAAGAATCTCTAGCACCGTCCTACCTCTCAGCCCCGTTTGTACCCAGGAATCAATGCTGCGGCTCGCTCTCTCGCCAGCCTATCCGCGGCTTTGACATCATCCAGCGATGTCGGTTCAACGTTCTCAAAGCACTCCATGACCGATTCCAGCACTCGCGGAATCGCTGTAAAAGGCAGAGATTCCGCGAGAAATGCCTCAACGGCGACTTCATTGGCCGCATTCAGCACGGCACTGGCCACCCCACCGGCTTCTGCGGCCTCTCGAGCCAGGCGCAAACAGGGGAAACGCTGCTCATCCGGCGCTTCAAAGTCCAGCCTTGCCTGCATAATCAGGTCGAGAGTGGCCACTCCGGACTCCATTCGCCCGGGCCAGGCAAGCGCGTGAGCAATGGGCGTTCGCATATCCGGCTGCCCCATTTGCGCCAACACCGACCCATCGACATATTCCACCATTGAATGAATAACGCTTTGAGGGTGAACGACCACCTCGATTTTCTGTGGGGGACAATGGAATAACCAACAGGCCTCAATCAGCTCCAAGCCCTTGTTCATCATGGTGGCAGAATCAACAGAAATCTTCCGCCCCATTGACCAGTTGGGATGAGCACAGGCCTCATCGGGCGTCACCGCAGCCAGCGAATCCAGCGGACGCTGGCGGAAAGGACCTCCGGAGCCCGTCAGCAGAATTCGCCGCACCCCCTGCGCACCCAGGCCGCGGCGATCGATACCCGGCATGCATTGAAAAATGGCGTTGTGCTCGCTGTCGATCGGTAGCAGCGTCGCACCGTGATCCTCGACAGCCTGCATAAACAGTCGACCCGCCATAACCAGCGACTCTTTGTTCGCCAGCAGGACTTTGCCACCGGACTTAACGGCTGCCAACGTAGGCATTAGCCCAGCCGCGCCTACAATTGCCGCCATGACCGTCTCGGCCTGACTGGCAACCTCACAGAGTCCCTGCTCGCCTTCCAACACCTCGGTGTCACTGCCCGCCTCTTTGAGACGCTGCCGGAGCTGGCTAGCAGAGGACTCATCCCGCAGCACCGCGTAGCGAGGCGCATGCGCCATGACCTGATCGAACAGCACATCAATACTGCGATTGGCGGTGAGCGCGAAAACTTCATACTGCGAGGGATGGCGCGCCAGTACGTCGAGCGTACTGACACCAATCGAGCCGGTAGACCCGAGAATGGCAACTTTCTCCATTACTGCCAGCCCACCGACATCAACCCAAGAGCGAAGACTGGCGATGCCGCCGTCAAGCTATCCACTCGGTCCATAATGCCGCCGTGCCCGGGCAAGATGTGACTGCTGTCTTTAATCCCGCGGTGGCGTTTGATCATACTTTCGAGCAGATCCCCCAGCACTGACGCCAGGACCGTTATCGCAGCAACCACAAGCATCGGCAACAGCCCTACCGGCATGCCGGCAGGCCAAACAAGCCAAAGCACGGCCATCAGCGAAAGGCTGCACAGCACCCCGCCCCAAAATCCGGCCCAGGATTTACCCGGACTCACGGCGGGAGCCAACTTGGCCTTGCCAAATGCCTTGCCGAAAAAATACGCACCAATATCCGCCGCAGCGACCAAGGCCACCAGCATCACAATCATCCAGGCGCCATTTTGCATGGCGCGCAGGTAGCTCAGCGCAACCCAGGTGGGCAACAATACCAACACCCCGATAAACAGGCGCATCAGGCGGGAGCCCCACAGGCCAGCGCTGGCCGGGTAGCTTTTCACCCATAGCAGCGCGATGGCCCACCACAAACAGCCCGCAACAAGCACATCGCGAACCGGAAGCGGGTTAAGGGAATCATAAAAACCAAGATGCATGGCCATAGCAGCGATCAAGCCGCCGATACCGGCAACGTATAACAGCCGTGCAGGCAGGCCCTGCAAGCCACTGAGATCTGACCACTCCCAGGCAGCCAGCAAAACAATCGCAGCAAACACCAGAGACAATTGCGAGGGAGACAGTCCAGCGATCGCCGCCAACAGCGCCACAACAATCAGAACGGCGGTGATAACCCGCTGTTTGAGCATATACAAATCTCCGGTTTACTTGCCGTCGTCGTTATCGTTATCACGGCCACCGAAACGGCGTTCGCGATGCGCAAAAGCATCCAGGGCCTTGGCCATTTCCGCCTCGTTAAAGTCGGGCCACAGGCAGTCACAGAAATAAAATTCGCTGTACGCCAGCTGCCACAGCATGAAATTACTGATTCGCTGCTCACCCGCCGTGCGTATACACAAATCAGGTTTCGGCAAGTCCGCCAGCGCCAACTGCTGGTCAAAGAGCGTAATATCAATATCTTCAGCACGCAATTGCCCTGCCTCGACCTGCCGGGCAAGGCGGCGCGCCGCGCTGACAATATCCCACTGACCACCGTAATCCACGGCAATCACCAGCGTTGTCTGGGTGTTATTTCGGGTGAGCTGCTCGCTGTGCTCCATCTGCTTGCGAAGTCCGGCAGAAAAGCGGTCGCGCTCACCAATGAAGCGCATGCGCACACCGTCTTCATGCAACTGCGCGGTCTCGCTCTCCAGATAATTGGAAAACAGACGCATCAGCGCCTGAACTTCGAGACTCGGACGCTGCCAGTTTTCGCTAGAGAAGGCAAAAAGTGTGACCACCTCCACCCCGCGCTCGCGACAGCTTCTGAGCAGGCCCCGAATAACTTCAACACCAGCTCGGTGGCCGCCTGCCGCCTTCAAACCCCGCTGCCGGGCCCAGCGATTGTTACCATCCATGATGATGGCGACGTGCTTCGGCGCGGCGGGGCCATCTGGGGCATTGCGCCCCTTACTTGCTACCATGTAAAACGCTGCTTCTCGGCCGATCAGATTTCCATCAGATCTTTTTCTTTCACCGCCAGAGCCTTGTCCACTTCAGCGATATACTTGTCAGTGATTTTTTGCACGTCATCCTGGGCACGACGCTCTTCGTCTTCACTGATGTCTTTTTCTTTCAACAGCTCTTTGATATCGGCCAGCACATCGCGACGCGTGTTTCGAATAGATACGCGTGCGCTTTCCGCTTCCTGTCGAGCCTGTTTGATATAGCCCTTACGCGTCTCTTCAGTCAGCGCCGGCATCGGAATGCGGATCACTGCCCCGGCCGTGCTCGGATTCAAGCCCAGATCCGATTTCATGATCGCCTTTTCGACGTCGGGCACAATATTCTTTTCCCACGGGGTCACAGTCAGTGTGCGCGCATCTTCAATACCGATGTTTGCCACCTGTGACAACGGGGTTTCTGAGCCGTAATACGACACGCGAATACCGTCCAGCAAACTTGGGTGAGCACGTCCAGTACGAATTTTATTGAAGTTTGAGCCCAGCGCCTCAATTGTCTTAGCCATGCGCTCTTGCGCATCCTGCTTCAGTTCATCAATCACTATTCTGTCTCCT